>WFPG01000149.1 GCA_015487755.1 Acidobacteriota bacterium | reverse complement strand
TTTGTAAAAATTATTATAATTATGTTCGGGAGGTTGATATGAAACTATCATTATTACAAACACACGGATTAAAGATACTGTTAACCATTATTAAAAGCGGGAAAGAAACCCTTACTGCCTCTGAAATATCAAAAATTGAGGGATTGAAAACAGGTTATGTGGGAAAAATACTCTTTATGTTAAGAAAAGCAGGCATTGTTTCAACCGTAAGGGGAAAGACAGGCGGCTATTACCTTGCGGAAGACAAGAAGAATATAACACTTTACGATGTGTTGGCGGCGCTTTCACCGAATAAAACAGAGATTGAGTTGTGCCCGAATATTAAGGAAGGGGAAGACTGCACCCACTCAATAGACTGCGCAATAAGGCCAGTATTCTACGAAGCGCACAATTATTTTAAGCACCTTGCAAAAGGCATAACTTTAGAAGAGATGGCAAACAGGGAAAGGGATATTATGAGAAAAGTATTAAATATGAAAGAACAGTATTATAAAAGGAGAGACCATGAAAAAGTTCTTTGAGATTAAGGAGTTAAATGTTTCCATTGCGGATAAAAAGGTTATATCGGGGTTAAACCTTTCACTTGATAAAGGTACTGTGTCAACCATAATGGGGAAAAACGGAATAGGCAAATCAACCCTTGCTTATGCAATTATGGGGCACCCCCAGTATGAGGTAAGCGGTGAGGTTTTCCTTGACGGTGTTGAGATATTGAGTCTGCCAGTTCATAAAAGGGCTCAACAGGGGATATTTTTAGGTTTTCAGCACCCAATTGAAGTTCCCGGTGTTACCGTTGTTAAATTTTTGCAGCAGGCATACAAGGCTTTAAAGGGGAGTATTGATTACACCGAGTTTCAAAAATCCTTAACAAACTGGATGGATTTTTTAGGCATAGATAAATCTTTTCTTTACAGGTACTTAAACGAAGGTTTTTCAGGCGGTGAGAAGAAGAAGTTAGAAACATTGCAATTGCTTTTGTTTAACCCTAAACTTGCAATTTTAGACGAGCCTGACTCAGGGCTTGATGTTGACGCTTTAAAGATTGTGGGAGAGGGAATAAAAAAGGCAAAAGAAAACGGAACAACCGTCCTTCTTATTACCCATTATCAAAAACTTTTAAACTTCCTTGAAGTTGACAATGTTTTTGTTCTAAACGAAGGGAAAATTGCTTTAGAGGGGGATATTTCATTAGCCGAGGAAATTGAGAAAAACGGCTATGACTCCGTTCTTTCAAACGCTTAAAGGGAGTGTGCTATGGCGGATAATAAAAATAACAATGAATTAAAATCCATAAGTGAAGAGTATAAATACGGTTTTAAAACCGAAGAAAAATATAAGTTTAAATCAGATAAAGGCCTTACCGAAGAGATTGTAAGGGCTATTTCGGAGTTTAAGAAAGAGCCTGAATGGATGCTTGAATTCAGGCTTAAGGCATACCGTGCATTTAAGAAAATGCCTATGCCGTGGTGGGGAAACACCGAATTGCTTGCAACTGTTGACTTTGACAATATCCACTATTACATAAAACCAGAAAAAGACCATGAAAAATCCTGGGACGATGTTCCGGAAGAGATAAAAGAAACTTTTGACAAATTAGGAATTCCCGAGGTTGAAAGAAAATTCCTTGCAGGGGTTACGGCTCAGTATGAATCTGAAGTTGTCTATCACTCAATAAAAAAAGAGTTTGAGAAATTGGGTATCGTGTTTTTAGATATGGATTCGGCGGTAAAAGAGTATCCCGAACTTGTAAAAAAATACTTCGGTACTGTAATCCCGATTCACGACAATAAATTTGCCGCATTAAATTCTGCAGTGTGGTCCGGAGGCAGTTTTATCTATGTGCCTAAAGGGGTAAAGGTTGAGACACCTTTGCAGGCATACTTCAGGATAAATGCCCAGAATATGGGGCAGTTTGAAAGGACTCTCATTATTGCTGACGAAGGCTCGGATGTCCATTATATTGAAGGCTGCTCCGCGCCTGTTTACTCTTCAGACTCCCTTCACGCTGCCGTTGTTGAAGTTATTGCTTTAAAGGGGGCGAGAATAAGGTATTCCACAATTCAGAACTGGTCAAACAATGTATATAACCTTGTTACAAAAAGGGCAGTTGCCTATGAAAACGCGACAGTTGAATGGGTTGACGGAAATATAGGCGCAAAGTTTACAATGAAGTACCCTGCAATATTCCTTAAAGGGGAAGGGGCTCATGCAGAAGTTTTGTCGGTTGCACTTGCAGGAGAAGGGCAACATCAGGACAGCGGGGCAAAGGCATTCCACCTTGCGCCTAACACCACATCAAGGATTGTTTCCAAGTCTATTTCCAAAGGGACAGGCAGGGCTTCCTACAGAGGGTGGATAAAAGTGAACAAGGGAATGAAAAACTGCAAAAGCGATGTTAAATGCGATGCTTTAATATTCGGGGACAAGGCAAGAAGCGATACTTACCCGAGAATGGAAGTTTACGAGCCTACCACAAAGTTAACCCATGAGGCAACGGTTTCTAAAATTCAGGAAGACCAGTTGTTCTACCTTATGTCAAGAGGGTTAAGCGAAGATGAGGCCTCAACAATGATAATAAACGGATTCTTTGAGCCTTTTACAAAAGAACTTCCAATGGAGTATGCTGTTGAGTTTAACAGGCTTGTCTCTTTAGAGATGGAAGGCTCAATAGGTTAGGAGGAGAGATGGCTATTGAAATAAAGAATTATCCTACAAATAAAAGCGAAGACTGGAGATACTTTAACCTTAAGCCTGAAAAGGTAAAAGAGGTTCTCTCTTTTAACGAGTTTGACAATGAAACCGTTTTTTTCAAAAAACTTGCGGAAAAGATAGAGCATAAAAAGTATTCCCAGTTTTTCAACGAAATAGATTACCAGAAAGATTTTTTTAAAAACCTGATAATTGAAAAGGGAAGGTTTGAAAAGGTTGTTTTTGAAGAAAAAGAAAATTCAATAAACGAATACTTTATCCTTGATAGCGGGAAAACACTTTCAAGGCAGGTTGACATAACTGTAAAGCCTGATTGTAAAACTGTTTTAACAATATTCTTTAAACCCCTTGAGAATTCCTTTTTAAATTTGTTGTTTAATTTCCTTGTAATGGAAAATGCAGAGTTAAGGCTTAACATAATTTTAGACGGGGAAGAAAATTCATTGCTGTTTTTCAGGACTAACCACAAACTTCTTGAAAATGCAAAGTCAAGCGTGTTTCTCCTTCAACTTGCAGATTCTTTTACCAGAATAGAAACCATGGCTAACCTTGAAAATGGGGCGGAATTTAACAGGTATCAAACCAATATCTTAAACAATTCAAGTTTTACCGACACATTATTTAAGGCTTTTCATTACGGGGAAAAGTCAAAATCTGAGATAAACAATTTATCCATAGTTCAGGATAAGGCTAAATCAATCTTAAACGGCTTGTTGTTTATTGATGAGAAAGCAAAAAATACAAAAGCGTTTCAAAGCGCAAGGAATATTATTCTTTCTGAAGAAAGTTACAGCGTTTCTTATCCGCAGTTAGAGATTTTAAACCCGGATGTTGAATGTTCCCACGGCACTTCAATGCACTCTTTTGAGGATTCCCAACTTTTTTACCTTAAATCAAGGGGTATTGACGAAAAAGAGGCTAAGGCAATGATTTTAAACGGTTACATTGACTTTTTCTACAAAAACATGGACAATAAAATCAAGAAGTACTTCCTTGACTTCTGTCATAGAAAGATTAAGGAGTTAATGTGATATGCTTGATTTGAAAAAGGATTTCCCGATATTCGGGGAAAATCCGGGACTTTGTTTTTTAGACAGCGGTGCGTCAGCCCAGAAACCCTCTTATGTTATTGACTTTGTTGCAGATTTTTACAGAAAAACATACGCAAACATACACAGGGGAGTCTATAAGCAAAGTTGGGAAACAACCGTTTTATACGACAAAGCAAGGGAAAAAACTGCTGAATTTTTAGGGGTAGATAGCCCCGAATCAATTATTTTTACAAAAAATACAACTGAATCTATAAACCTTGTTGCTTACTCTTTCGGTGAAACCTTAAAAGAAGGGGATGAAATAATTGTTTCAATAATGGAGCACCACGCAAACTTTGTGCCCTGGCAAAGATTAGCGGAAAAGAAAAGCCTTAAATTAAAAATCGCATATATTGATAGGGAGAGTTTGATACTCCCCCTTGAAAACATTACAAAACTTATAACAGATAAAACCAAACTTATAGCCCTTTCTATGTGCTCAAATGTTTTAGGCACAATATCCCCATTTGTTGAAGTTTGCAAAATAGCGGAAGAAAAGGGGATAAAGGTTCTTCTTGACGGCGCTCAATACATGCCCCACCACAAAATCAATTTTAAAGAGTTAGGCATTAACCCTGACTTTGTGGTTTTTTCAGGCCATAAACTGTGCGCTTTTGACGGTGTGGGGGTTTTATACGGGAAGAAAGAGGTTTTAGAAGAGATGGAGCCTTTTTTAACAGGCGGGGATATGATTGAATCTGTTTCAATTGAAAAAACAGAGTTTGCACCCCTTCCCAACAAATTTGAAGCGGGCACTCCGCCTATAGGGGCTGTAATTTCTCTTTTAAAGGCTATTGAATATCTTGAAGGAATAGGGCTGGATAAAATAGAAGAACACGAAAAAACCCTTGCGAAAGAGGCAATTAAAAGGATTAAAGAGATAGAAGGGGTACATGTTTTTGCCCCTGAAAGAATTTCAAACGGGATTGTTTCTTTTACAATAGACGGAATACACCCTCATGACATAGCCACAATTTTAGCGGAAGACAATGTGTGTATAAGAGCCGGAATGCACTGCGCAGAGCCTTTGATTACTTATCTTAATCAGGATTCGTTTGCAAGGGCAACATTTTACCTCTACAATGACCTTGAGGATGTTGAAAGGCTTGTTAAAGCCGTCAAGCGATGTAAGGAGGTATTTAAACTATGAATATAGACCCTATTTATCAGGAAGTTATACTTGACCATTACAAAAACCCGAGGAATTGCAAAGAGATAGACGGGATTTCGGAAAAGGGGCATAATGCAAGTTGCGGAGATAAGGTTGAGGTAATTGCAAAGGTTGAGGACGGAAAGTTAAAAGACCTTTCCGTATGCACAAAGGGTTGTGCTATATGCACCGCTTCAGGCTCTATAATGTCTGAAAGAGTTAAAGACATGAGCATAGAAGAGGCTGAGAAGTTTATTGAAAGGGTTAAAAAGTACCTTAAAGGGGAATTGCCTGAAGAAGAGTTTGACGAAATTTTTGAGTTAAAGGCATTAAGCGGGGTTAGAAGGCTTCCCGTAAGGATTAAGTGTGCCCTTTTGCCCTGGATAACCCTTGAAAACACATTGAAACACGAAAAGTAAAATCAAACATTGAAAAAAGTTAAAATCTGATAAAATATCAGTATGAAAAAAACTTTCTTTGTTTTAAGTTTTATACTGTTGTTTTCTACAATTTCCTGCCACAAAAAGCCTACATATGAGCCTGCAAATGTTGTTGTGGCTGTTGCTTACAAGCAGATAGGGAAGCCATATTCCCTCGGAGGCAAAGGCCCTAATTCCTTTGACTGTTCGGGGCTTGTTCATTACTGCTATAAGCATGCCGGGTACAATTTGCCTGCCACAACTAAAAAGTTAAAAAAGGTTGGTGAGAAGGTTACCGGCAAACTCAAATTTAAGAAACTTAAAAAGGGAGATATACTTTTCTTTAAAATAGGAAAGATCTTCGGAAGCCCTAACCATGTAGGGATTTATGTGGGTAATAAGCAGATGATACACGCTTCCCCTTCAAAGGGTGTGTTTAAGGTTTACCTTGACAATAAATACTGGAGAAAACACTTTAAATACGCAAGAAGGGTTATTGATTAAACATTTCCGTAAAAAAGAATTGCCGAGTTTTCCTTTTTAAATATTCTTTCCGCAAGGTTTTTAACCTGATAAAAATCAACCTTTTCAATTAAAGATATAATATCTTTAAATTCATAAGGTTTCTGGTAAACGGTTATATTCCTTGTGTTAAACATAGCCTTGCTTAACGCTGTTTCAAGCCCCATGCTTAAATTCCCTATTAACTGATTTTTCCCTTTGTTAAACTCACTTTCATTTAAAGTTGTTTTCAAGTTAAAGCACTCGTTTAAGATTTCCTCTTTCAGCCTCTCTTCTTTGCCCTTTGAGGTTGAAGCGAAAATGTAAAGCATGCCTTCGTTTCTGTGGTAAACGGGAAATGAACTTATTGAATAAGCAATGCCCAACTTTTCCCTTATCCTTACAAAAAGCCTTGAACTCATCCCGTCCCCTAAAATATTGTTTAAAATTGAAAGTGCGAACCTGTCTTTGTGGTTTGCGGGAAATGTGTTAAACCCTATGTAAAGGTTTACCCCGTCCATTCCTTTTCTTAAAACCCTTTTTTCAAATGTGTTAAAGTTTTGTCTTTCTTTTGAAGGGGAGCAGCCTGATTGGTTTACCTCTGATAAATAGTTTTCTATCTTTTTAAAAAAGGTGTCTTCTTCAATATTTCCCACCCCGCTTACAATAAGGTTGTTTCCTGAAATCCTTGACTCTCTGTAATCAAACAATTGTTTTCTGGAAAAAGAATCAATGCTTTTTTCATTCCCTAAAATTGAGCGCCCCAATTCCTTTTCTGGATAAATTAGGGATATGAAAAGTTCGTCCCCGCTGTCGTCGTGGTTTTCCTTTGACATTCTCAACTCTTCTTTAACAACCCCCTTTTCAAGGGCAATATCCTCTTCCCTGAAAACAGGGTTTAAAAGCATGTCAAAGAGAACTTCCATTCCCTTTTCATAGTAGTTAAAGGGCATTTTGCAGGTAAAACAGAGGTTGTCCCTTGTGGTAAAAGCGTCCAATTCCCCGCCTAACCCTTCAATATCCCTTGATATCTCCTCTGCACTCCTTTTATCAGTCCCTTTGAAAACCATGTGCTCAAAGAAGTGAGTCAGCCCGTATTCCCCTTTTTTCTCGTCCCTTGAGCCGCATTTTACACATACGGAAAGGGCAAAAACAGGGGATTCAAAAACCCTCTGGTATAAAACCGTAACCCCTTTAACCCTTTTTAAAACAATCATATCCACCTCAAAACTCAATAAATTTTAGCAGAGAGAAACACTATTTCAAATGCCGTCTATAAAAAATAGTGAAAATATTGTATAATTTCAAGTCTGTGAGAAGTTTTTTAGACTTTTGTAAAAGGAGACAGGGATGATTAACATACTTACAAGTATTTTAGTGGCGATAGATGTAGCGT
>WFPG01000148.1 GCA_015487755.1 Acidobacteriota bacterium | reverse complement strand
CCCTGAATGTTTTCGGCGAGATAACACAGGCGGATAAAGATTTTGCCCCAGTGCCTTCAAAAGGTGGAAGCGACGCTTTAATTATTTTGAAAAAGTATGTTGTTGACGATACTTATTCAAAGAAAGAGTTTAAGGATTCTTACTATGTAAAATTTAAAGTTTTCACCAAAAAGGGGATTGACGATTTAAAAAAGGTTAAGATTTATTTCAACCCTAAAAATGAAAAGATTGAAGACTTAAAAGCCATTGTCTGGTCTCCTGACGGAAAGGTGTATAAATTAAAAGAGTCCGACATAGTTAAGAAGGATGTTGCAAAAAAGTGGGGTGTTAAAGTTAAGGAAATAAGTTTTGCTTTCCCTTCCCTTGTTGAAGGTTCTGTTGTTGAGTACTCATATTCCAGAATTAGAAATTATATTAAGGATATTAACCATTTTTATTCTCAGGGCCCTGTTTACACAAAAAAATGTGAGTTTAAATTTATTGCTTCTACTCATATGACATGGGGATATACCGGGACAAATTTACACCAGCAGCCTAAAGTTTCTAATGAGAAAGATGGGGACAAAAAGGTTGTCAATATTGTTTTTACCGATATCCCCGGCTTGCCTAAGGAGGAGTATTCATACCCTTACTCAACTTTAAGAGAGCAGGTTATTTTTTATTACACTACAATCTTTTTAAATCCAAGTTATTACTGGCAGGAAACGGCTACTAACTTTTTTGAGTACCAGGGAAGAAAATTTTTAAAGGCAAACAGGACTATAAAAAAGATACTGAAAAAAGAAATTGGGTTACAGGGTAAATCCCAGGAGCAAATATTAAAGGATATTTACGATTATGTTTTAACTCATTACAAGCCTTTCTCACTTTTAACCAAATCGGAGTGGGATAACATTGATAAAAAATATTTAAGAAAGGTTTCAAAAGCAGATATTAAAGTAAAAAAGATAGTTAATTTGCCTTATCTTGATGGTTCTCAAATAGATTTGCTTACCCTTTGTTTTATAAAGAACGCCATACCTGATGCAAAAATCAGTATAGGGCTTTATGTTCCATGGGATAGCGGGAAGTTAATCAAAACTTTAAGAACCTTTGCTCAATTTGAAGAAAGGCTTTTAAAGGTTGAATGCGGTGGGAAAACCTATTACCTTGCACCCGGTAAGGGAATTTTGCCTTTTAACTTTATCCCTTACGGTGCCAGAAATACCGACATACTTTTTGTAAATGAAAACGGAGCAACTTTTGAAAAGATTAAAGAATTGCCTGCTGAGGATACGGTTAGCAAAACAGTTTGGGATGTTACTGTAGGCGATGAAAAAATGACTGTGAACGCAAAGGACACTCTTAATTTTTATGATAGTTACGAATTAAAAAGTTATGCCTTATTTTTTAGTGAAAAGGAGTTTAAAGAATTGCTTGAAGAGGTTTTGAAAAAACAATTCGGGGACGATGCAAAGTTATTGAAGTATAAAGTTAAAAACCTTAAGGTTTACAATAAGCCTTTTATAATTGAGTATTCTTTTTCTTATCCGTATGAATTTGAGGAATTAGGAGATAATTTAATATTTAAGCCTTTGTTATCTCCGAGGTATGATTCAAACCCGTTTGCGGTGGATAAAAGGTATTCTCCCATAGTTTTTAAATATCCTGAAACGCAGTTATGTGAGATTACCTATCACTTGCCTGAAGATATTGAGATAGACACACTCCCAGAGCCTAAAAAGGTATCCCGACTCGGGTTTACCTATAAAACCGAGTATTCTAAAGTTGATAATAACACCTTTAAGGTTAAGGTGTTTGAAGAAAACAAATACAGTGTTTATCCTAAAACCGCTGTGTGGCAGTTTAAAACTTTATTTGACGAATTGATAAACGCGTCAAATCCGAAGGTAGTTTTGAAGGAGCAAGAATGAAAAGATTGATTCTTTTTTTACTTATTGTTGTTTCAGTGAATTCATTTGCTTTAAGAAAGGCAATTCCCGATTGGGCAAAGCCGTATTACATAAAGTATATCAAGCATAAATCGGAAGGCGGTGCCCCAGTAAGTTATCTATACGAAAAGATTGAGTTGTCAAAAGATGGAGACTATGTTTTATATAAGGTTAATAAAATAATAAAAATTCAAAATTTAAAGGGAAGTCTGGCTTTTTCAACCGTTGCTATCCCCTTTAATAAAAGCGATGAGGTTGTTGTTGCCAGAATTTACAGGGTTAACGGTGTAGGGCAGGTTCAAGAGGCTTATAAGAAAAAAGATATGGGGGTTCTGTCAATAAGTGAAAACTTTATAGATGATACAAAACAGTTGGTGGTAAATTTTGATTCTGTAGAGCAGGGTGATGTTATAATTGTTGAATACAGTTTTAAAAAGAAAGACCTTTTCCCCCATTACTTTTTAAGTTTTGCAGAAAATGGCGATATAGTAGAAAGCGAGATTGTTGTAAAGGATGCTGAAAGAGTTGCTGTTTTAAACGATAGTAAAAGAATTGTTCAAAAAGATGGAAATGTTTTTAAAGTTCACAACATTGCCTACTTAAAAGACAGAGACTATATGCCCCCAAGGTATGACCTTTTCCCAATTGTTGCGGTGTCTTATTCTAAAAACCTTAATTCATGGCAGTCTATAGGGAAGAAATACTTTGAAATTTCGACGCATGCTTTGGATTTGCCGAAAAATGTAACTATTTCGCTTTCAAACCCTTCCGACAAGAAAAAATCTATAAAAGAGATTTTGAAGTTTGTTGCGGCAAAGGTAAACTATGTTGATATTGAGATAGGCAACGGTAGAATTATACCTAAAAAGTGCTCTTTTGTTTTTGAAAGAAAGTATGGCGATTGCAAAGATAAAACATTTTTAGCAATAAACCTTTTAAAAAATATAGGGGTAGAGGCTTTCCCCGTATTGGCAAAGGGGTTTACTTACGGTAAAGTATATCCGGAATTTCCCGGAATTCAATTTAACCATGTTGTGGTTGCGGTTAAACTTGATGAATCAACTCGTGAATTAAAGAACATAGATATTAACGGCTCCCCTTATCTTGTTTTTGATGTTACAGACAGGGTTACCGAGCCGCCTTTTATCCCTTCCTCTTTACAGGGGACTTACGGGTTATTTGTCAGTCAAGACGGCGGTAAATTGATACAGTTTCCTGTTTTTTCTGCGGAGCAAAATAAGGTTAAGATTTTTTCAAAATGCGAGATAGATTCAAGTAAGAAAGCATCATTTGAAGTTGTGGAAGAAAAAACGGGATTACCTGCTTATTCTGAAAAATGGTTTATTGCAAAATTGACAGACGAGAATGAAACCAAAGAGTATACTAACTTTATTCAAGATTCCATTTCAGGGGCAAAATTGACGGATTATGAGGTGGAAAACAAAGACAACTTTGTTAAAACTGAATATTCAATAGAAGCTGACGATTACGGTATAGAGACAACGGAAGGTATTTTAATAATTCCTTTTCCTTTAACCAGCAGATTTAAAAACCCTTTCAGGAAAAGAACCAGAAAGATGGACATTGTTTACAGTAAAAAATTAACAGTAGAGAGAAGGGCTGAATGGGAATTG
>WFPG01000147.1 GCA_015487755.1 Acidobacteriota bacterium | reverse complement strand
TGTTTTAGGGGATAAGGCTGAAGACTTAAAGTTAGAGCCTACCAAAACCAATGTTATTATGATGGTAGGTTTGCAGGGTTCTGGTAAAACGACTTCATCAGGAAAGCTTGCGGCATACCTTAAAAAACAGGGGTTTTTCCCTCTTCTCGTCCCTGCCGATGTTTACAGGCCTGCCGCAATTGAACAGTTAAAGGTTGTGGGAAAGGCTGTCAATGTCCCTGTTTTTGATATAGGGGAAGACAGAAACCCGGTATCAATCGCAAAGAAGGCTGTTAAAGAGGCAAAAGATAAAGGCTTCAATGTTGTAATTATAGATACCGCGGGAAGGCTTCACATTGACGAAGAGTTAATGAAGGAATTGAAGGATATAGAAAAAGAGGTTAACCCTGACGAAATCCTTTTCACAGTTGACTCAATGACGGGACAGGACGCTGTAAAGTCTGCGGCCGCTTTTGATAAAGAGTTGCCTCTAACAGGCATTGTACTTACAAAACTTGACGGTGACGCAAGAGGCGGTGCGGCGTTATCGGTAAAGTTTGTAACAGGCAAGCCTATTAAATTTGTAGGTGTAGGGGAGAAGTACACAGACTTTGAGAAGTTTCACCCTGACAGAATGGCGTCAAGAATACTGGGCATGGGCGATGTTCTATCCCTTATTGAAAAGGCCGAAGAGGTAGTTGATAAGAAAAAGGCCGAAGAATTACAGAAAAAGATAAAAAAAGACCAGTTTACACTTGAAGATTTCAGAGACCAATTGCTACAATTAACAAAAATGGGCTCAATGGAAAAGATATTGGGAATGATACCGGGAATGGCACAGGTTAAAAATGCGTCTAAAATGATGGACGATAAAAAGATAAAACACCTTGTGGCAATTATAAATTCAATGACTCCTCAGGAGAGGAGAAATCATCAGATTATTAACGGAAAGAGAAGAAAGAGAATAGCAAGGGGTAGCGGAAGGCCTGTTCAGGAGGTAAACCAGTTGCTTAAACAGTTTGTTCAGATGAGAAAGATGATGAAACAGTTGTCAAACCCTTCCTTTCTTGGTAAAATGAAAAACCTGAAGAAATTAAGGAATATGGATTTTCCTTTTTAATAAATGGAGGTGGAAGCTAATGATATCTATTAGATTGAAGAGAATGGGAAAGAAGAAGAAGCCGTTCTACAGAATTGTTGTATCCGAGGACGATTACAGACCTACAGGTAGGTTTGTGGAAGAAATCGGCTATTACAATCCTATGACTGATCCTGCGGATGTCAAGATTGATGTAGAAAAAGCGAGAAAGTGGCTTAAAGAAGGCGCTAAGGTTTCCCATACTGTTCAGACATTGTTTAAAAAACATAACGTGTATTAATTTTGCCTTAGGTAAGGTGCCCTGTAAAAGTTAAGGAGGAAGGATATGAAAGATTTGTTGTTAGCTATTGCTAAGGCTTTAGTGGATCACCCGGATAAGGTTGAGGTAAACGAGGTTGAAGGAGCGCAGACAACTGTGCTTGAACTTAAAGTGGCTCCTGAAGATTTAGGTAAAGTAATCGGTAAACAGGGAAGAACTGCCAGGGCAATCAGGACAATTTTAAACGCAGCGGGAATGAAACTTAAAAAGAGATTTGTCCTTGAGATTCTGGAGTAATTAGATTTAAGTAAATGAAGGTTGAATACCTTACCATAGGCAAGATTGCTAAACCGCAGGGAAATAAAGGGGAAGTCATAGTAAATATTGAAACCGACTTCCCCTCTCGTTTTTTTGAATCTGAATTCCTACTTGTGAAAACCGAAGACGAAATTCTTAAATTAAAGGTTTTAAACGCAAGAAACCATAAAGGAAGGGTTGTGCTTAAATTTGAAGGCTACAACTCTATAAACGATGCCGAAACTTTGAGAGACGCGGAGATAATAATCCCTGAAAGTGAGAAAATGGAAGAGGAAGACTTCTTCTACTACCATGAGCTTGAAGGTATGGGTGTTGAGTCTCTTGACGGTGAAAAGGTGGGAACCGTTCAATCAATACTTGTTATTGACGGAAACCACGATGTTTTAGAGGTTAAAAACGAAAAAGGGCAGGATATTTTAATCCCTTTTATAAAAGAAATATGCGTTGATGTTGACCTTGAAAATAATTTAATCAAGGTTGACATGCCAGAAGGTTTGAAAGAGGCAAACTTTTTTAAAGGAAAAGACAAAAAGAAAAGGGCAAAGAGAAGGGTATTCAGAAAGCCTTCCGAAAAATAGCAATGGAAAATATTGAAAAAAAACCCATAGTAAAATTCAAAGTGATAACCATTTTTCCCGATTTTTTTAAACCTATGCTTGAATACGGGGTGTTTTCAAGAGCTTATAAAAAAGGGCTGATAAGCTTTGAAACAATAGATTTAAGGGATTTTACAAACGACAATTACAAATCTGTTGACGACGAGCCTTACGGCGGCGGAAGCGGTATGGTTTTTAAGCCTGTTCCCTTAGGCAAGGCGATAAAGAAGGCTAAGAGCAAAAAGGAAACAAAGGTTGTTTACCTTACCCCCTCTGGAAGGGTTTTTAATTCAGATATTGCAAAGGAATTGGCAAAGGAAGAAGAACTTGTTTTTATATGCGGAAGGTATGAGGGAATAGACCAGAGGATAGTGGATTTATATGTTGATTACGAGGTATCAATAGGGGATTATGTTATTTCAGGGGGCGAGCCTGCGGCAATGGTTGTAATTGACGCTATTGCAAGGCATGTTGAAGGGGTGGTAAAAGAGATGGAGTCTGTTGTAAAGGATTCTTTTTACGACGGTTTGCTTGACTATCCCCATTATACAAGGCCAGAAACATACAACGGGAGAAAAGTCCCTGAAGTTTTATTAAGCGGAGACCATAAAAGGATTGAACTATGGCGGGAAAAAATGAAATTGGTGGAAACCCTGACAAAAAGGCCGGATTTATTGGAGAAGGCAAAGTTGACTCAAACGCAGAAGAAATTGTTAACGGAGATAAAGGAGCAATTGAGAAAACTAACCTGATTTACATTGCCCTTCTTCACTATTTGATTAAAAAAAGAGATGGCTCATTGGGTTTCACATCAATAACAAACCTTGACATTCACGATATTGCAAGGCTTTCAAAAACATACGAGTTGGGGAAATTTTTTGTTGTATCCCCTGTTGGGTCCCAGAAAGAGCACGCAAACGCAATTGTTGAGCACTGGACAAAAGGGTTCGGCTCAACCTACAATCAATTCAGGAGAGAAGCCTTTGAAAAGGTTGAGATAATTGACACTCTTGAAGATTGCGTAGCCTTTATCAAAGATAAAACAGGGAAAGAGCCTGTCATTGTAGGGACGGCGGCAAAGAAAATATTTAATAAAATTATTGATTATTCCGATGTATGTGATAAAATGCTATCCGCTGGCTTTCCTGTGCTTCTTGTATTCGGCACGGGATGGGGGCTTCACGAGGAAGCGGCAAGCAAGTGCCATTACTTCCTTGAACCGATTGAAGGGGTTGGAGATTACAATCACCTGTCGGTTAGAAGCGCGGTAACCATAACAATTGACAGAATAGTTAGAAAATTTTTATATAAGGAGAGATGAAATGGACATCATTCAGGAATTTGAAAAAAAGCAGTTGAGAAACGACATTCCCCAGTTTAAACCCGGTGATACCTTAAAGGTTTATGTTAAAGTAAAAGAAGGGGAAAAAGAGAGAATTCAGGTTTTTCAGGGTCTTTGCATTGCAAGGAAGCACGGCGGGTTAAGAGAAACCTTCACCGTAAGGAAGATTTCCCAGGGTGTAGGTGTTGAAAGAATATTCCCCCTTCACTCACCTTTTATTGATAAGATTGAAGTTATTAGAGTTGGTAGGGTTAGAAGGGCAAAACTTTACTACATTAGAGAGAAAATCGGTAAAAAGGCAAGAATTAAAGAGAAAAAGACCTGGTAAACAAACCGAGAAAATGTATAACTTTAAACCCCGCAAAAGCGGGGTTTTTTATTTTTCTAAAGAAACCTTAAAGGGCAAGCCGTTTGAAACATTTATCAATACTTCGTATTCATGATTGTGTTGTTGAATGTGGAAGGCATAACACAACACCCCGTTTTCTATTTCTACCTCTTCCTCTTTAATC
>WFPG01000146.1 GCA_015487755.1 Acidobacteriota bacterium | reverse complement strand
TTTCGCTATTTTGAAAAAGTAGATAAAGACGGCTGTTACGGAGAACTTTTTAAAATTAAATCAAGTTATTTTGACGATACGGCAGGTTTAATTTTTTCTTTAAAATTAAAAGAAATTGTTTTAGACGAAACAAAAACCACCTGTGAAGCATACAATGAATTAAATTCAAGGTTGCCTGAAGTTGATTTTGTTTTTAATAAAAACATTAGTTCGGGAATAAGAAGTTTAAAAGAAGAGGCGGAGATTGAGATTATAAAAGAAGGCGCTAAAAAAACTTCCCAAGTTTTTGAAAAATCTCTTGTCTTTTTAAAGAAAGGGATTACCGAACGACAGTTTGCTTTAATTCTTGAAGACTTATTAAAAAAAGAAGGGTTTCAAAAAGTTTCATTTTCTCCTATAGTGTTATTTGGTGAAAGAAGCAGTATGCCTCACGGTGAGCCGGAGGAAACCCCGTTGAGGGATAATCAGCCTGTTTTAGTTGATTTCGGGGGTGTTTATAAAGGATATTGCACCGACTTTACCCGTACTGTTTTTTTCGGCAAACCGGCTTCTTCTTTTGTTAATATTTATGAAAAATTGTTAAAATGCCAACATTTTGTTATTGATAATGCAAAAGCGGGAATGAAGGCTTTTCAAATTGATGCTATAGCAAGGGAGTGTTTGGACAAAGAGAGCCTTGGGGATTTTTTTAAGCATAGCCTTGGGCACGGTGTGGGGCTTGAAATTCATGAATCTCCTATGGTTTCTCCTTTTACCGATATATTAATTCAAAACGGCATGGTTTTTACCGTTGAGCCCGGAGTTTATTTTGAAAATAGGTTTGGAATAAGGATTGAAGATATGGTTGTGGTTAAAAATGATAGGCTGAATGTATTGACTGATTTTCCAAAAGAACTTATACTCATTAAGCAGGAATAACGGAGGTGTATTATGTACGATACAAGTGACTTTAGAAACGGTTTAAAGATTGAAATCGACGGCACCCCTTTTGAAATAATAGAGTTTTTACATGTTAAGCCTGGAAAAGGCGGTGCTTTTGTAAGAACAAAATTAAAAAATTTGCAAACAGGTGCAGTGTTAAACAAAACCTTTCGTTCTGGGGAAAAGGTTGGCAAGCCTGATTTAGTTGACAGGCATATGCAATACCTTTATGCACAGGGAGATGAACTTGTTTTTATGGATTTGGAAACTTATGAACAATTTACAATCCCATTTGAAAAGATTGAAGAAAAAGCAAAATTTCTAAAAGAAAATATGGAAGTTGATGTTCTTTATTATAAAAACCAGCCTATTTCAATTGAGTTGCCTACCTTTGTAGAGTTAGAGGTTATAGAAACAGAGCCGGGTTTTAAAGGGGATACCGCAACCGGAGGGACAAAGCCTGCGGTTTTGGAAACAGGCGCAAAAATAAATGTTCCTCTTTTTATCAATATTGGTGATAAACTAAAGATAGATACCAGAACAGGCCAATATGTAGAGAGGGTAAAATAATGGATATCAAAGAAATTAAGCAATTAATGGAAGCCTTTGCTAAAAACGGGCTTACAAAATTAGAACTTTCCCAGGGTGATTTCAGTATTAAACTAAAAAAAGAAGCAACCGAGGTAAAGGTTGTTCAAAGCCCAGAAACAGTACCTGCCAGGGTGGTTTCTGTCACACAACCTGAAATTAAGGAAAATAACACGGAAGAAGAGGAAAATCTAATCTATATTACTTCACCGATTATCGGAACTTTTTACAGGGCACCGAGCCCGGATTCAGACCCGTATGTTGAGGTCGGAAGTAGGGTAAAAAAGGGAGATGTCCTTTGCATTGTTGAGGCTATGAAGATTATGAATGAAATTGAAAGTGAATATGACGGTGTTATAGTTAAAATATTTCCTAAAAATGCAGAGTCTGTTGAATACGGACAAAAGCTTTTTGCACTTAAACCTGAGTAAAAGGGAAGTGTATGTTTAAAAAGGTTCTTATAGCAAACAGAGGCGAAATAGCATTGAGAATTATCAATGCTTGCCGTGAGTTAGGAATAAAAACTGTTGCTGTTTACTCTGAAGCGGATAAAGATTCCCTTCATGTTAAATTTGCCGATGAATGTATTTGCATAGGGCCTGCTCAAAGCTATAAAAGTTATCTTCACATACCTTCTATAATTGCTGCTGCGGAGATTACGGGAGCGGACGCAATTCATCCCGGTTACGGTTTTCTTGCCGAGAACGCACAGTTTGCCGAGGTTTGCAAAAGCTGCGGCATTACTTTTATAGGGCCTGAGCCTGAGCATATCAGGTTGATGGGTGATAAAGCGGTGGCAAGGCAAACTGTTATGAAAAAAAATGTCCCGGTTGTTCCCGGTAGCGAAGGCGGGTTGTCGGATATAAAGGAACTAAAATCGTTAGCATCTGAAATAGGGTATCCGGTTATTTTAAAGGCTTCAGCCGGAGGCGGCGGTAAAGGTATGCGTATTGTATGGAGCGAAGAGGAATTGCAAACACAGTTTGAGACTGCTAAAAACGAAGCTTTTTCGGCTTTCGGCAATGACGAGATTTACCTTGAGAAATATATTGTCAATCCAAGGCATATTGAAATTCAAATTGTTGCGGATAAATTCGGCAATGTGGTTCATTTCGGTGAGAGGGAATGTTCAATTCAAAGAAATCATCAGAAAATTATTGAAGAAGCACCTTCCACTATTTTGACAAGTGAATTAAGAAAGGCAATGGGGCAGGCGGCAAAAAAGGTAGCTTCAGCAATAGGGTATTCAAATGTCGGGACTGTAGAATTTTTGTTGGATAATGACAATAATTTTTATTTTATGGAAATGAACACAAGAATTCAGGTTGAGCATACAGTAACAGAAGGGGTTACGGATACAGACCTTGTGAAATTGCAGATTGAACTTGCGGCAGGTGAAAGATTAAAATTAAAACAAAAAGATATTAAAATCTCCGGGCATGCTATAGAATGCAGAGTAAATGCGGAAGACCCGAAAACCTTTATGCCTTCTCCGGGCAAAATTGAGGCTTTTCATACTCCCGGCGGGCCAGGAATCAGAATTGATACTGCTGCTTACGCAGGTTACACTGTTCCCCCTTATTACGATTCTATGATAGCAAAGGTTATTGCCCATGGTAGAAGTCGAGAAGAGGCTATTGCCAGAATGAAAAGGGCTCTGGAGATGTTTTTAATTGAAGGAATAAAGACTAACATTCCCCTGCATTTAAAAATTCTTGAAGATGAATTATTTGTAAAAGGGGAAATTAACACACATTTTATGGAAGATTTTTTCAGGAGACATGAGGTATCTGGTACTGAGTGATGTTCACTCAAATATTGACGCTTTTAATTCGGTGCTGTCTTTTTTTAAAAGGAAAAAGTACAATAGAATTTTATTTTTAGGTGACCTTGTAGGTTATGCTGCGGCTCCTAATCAGGTTGTTGAAAAATTTCGCTCATTAAAGGGTACGGTTTATGTTAGAGGAAATCATGATAAAGTCTGTGCTGGAATAGAAAAAGGAAGCCACTTTAATGATAAAGCAAAGGCCGCCGCAATATGGACAATGCAAAAATTAACAA
>WFPG01000145.1 GCA_015487755.1 Acidobacteriota bacterium | reverse complement strand
GTTATTAACCACTTTAAGTTTTGCCGGCTTTAAGGAAGACTACAATAATCTTATGCAAAATCTGACTCAAAAGCAGAAAACCATAAAGACAAGGGACGCTTACAAGAAATTTCTGGATGAAATGAAGAAACAGATGAAGGATTTAATTGCAAAATACGATGTTAATAAAATGAGTGATGAAGAAAAACTTCTTGCCGCTGAACTTTACAACTCAATAAACAACGGCAAAATGGCTTTAAAAACCTTAAACATGATTAAAAAACCCGCTTCCCTTGACCAGGACAAGTTAAACCAGGCAAAAGCGGTAGCCTACTTTGAAATGGATGACCTTAAAAACGCCGCAAAATATCTTGACCTGGTAAGCAAAACCTCAGATAACTATGCAAGAAACGCATTTAATTTCGGTTATATGCTTATGGGCAAAAACAAATACAAAGAGGCCATCCCTTTTCTTGAAAAAGCAGTAAATGCTCCAAAACTCAACCCTATGACAGCCTACTATGCATATGACAGCCTCGCTTTTGCATATGAGCAGATAGGAGACATCAACAAAGCAAAAGCAACCATCAATGACGCATTAAACAGTAAACTTCTTCCCGACCAGATTAAAAAGAGGATGAAACCAAAGCTTGTTCAGTTTGAATTAATTGGAAAACCTGCTCCAGAATTGTCAGGTGTTGATAAGTGGATAAATACTAAAGGGGTTAAACTTGCCGATTTAAAAGGAAAGGTAGTTGTACTTGACTTTTTCGCACCCTGGTGCCCGCCCTGCAGAACGGCTATGCCTCACCTTGAAAAACTTTACAAACAGTATAAAGACAAAGGATTGGTTGTAATTAGCATTTCTTCTTATTATGGAACATTTTCAGACGGGAAACAGAAAATACCTAACTTAAAACCCGAAGAGGAATTCAAATACATTGCTAACTTTCTTAAAGAAAGAAATATTGAATACCCGGTGGCTATCTTGAAAGATAAGGCAATCTACAAAGCATACGGAGTAAGCGGTATTCCGCACTTTACCGTTATAGGCAAAGACGGAAAAATTGCAAAAACATTCGTAGGGTTTTCAGATGAAAACGACCCGCTTATAACCTATATCAAGTCATTGCTTAAATAAAAAAAATAAATTAAAATTAAGTAAAATTTGGAGAGAGGGGGAGAGAAACTCCCCCTTTTTCTATTTAAAAAAAGGAGGGCAAATGTTTGAAACAAAAGTAACAAAAGCCTTAGGAATTAAATACCCTATCATTCAGGGGGGAATGATGTGGCTTTCAAAAGCAGAGTTAGCATCGGCAGTATCCAATGCTGGAGGGCTTGGAATAATTACCGCACTCTCTTTTGATAAGCCGGAAAAGTTGGCTGAAGAAATTGACAGATGCAAAGATATGACAGACAAGCCTTTCGGGGTAAACATAACCTTCCTTCCTACCTTGAGGCCTGTAAACTATGAGGCTTACATTGACGTTATTATTGAAAAAGGAATTAAAATAATGGAAACTGCAGGGAGAAACCCGGAGCCTTATATGAAAAAATTAAAAGAGGCAGGTATCAAAGTTATCCATAAATGCACATCAGTTAGGCATGCAAAAAAAGCCGAAGCAATTGGCTGCGATTTTGTAAGTATTGACGGGTTTGAGTGTGCGGGGCATCCAGGGGAAGACGATGTTACCTCTTTAATCCTTATTCCGAGAGCGGTTGACGAATTAGATATACCCGTAATCGCATCAGGTGGGTTTGGAGACGCAAGGGGGTTTTTAGCAGCACTTGCTTTAGGTGCGGAAGGGGTAAACATGGGCACAAGGTTTGTTGCAACAAAGGAAGCCCCGGCTCATGAAAACATTAAAAAAAGGCTTGTTGAAGCAAAAGAAACAGACACTATTTTGGTGGAAAGAAGTTTAAGAAACACATTAAGGGCTTTAAAAAACAAGCATGCTTTAAAGATAAAAGAAATGGAAGAAAGAGGAGCAACACTTGAAGAACTTGCACCCTTACTCAGTGGATTGCGAGGGTTAAAAGCACTTCAAACAGGGGAAATGGACGACGCACTTTTTGCATGCGGACAGGTTGTAGGGCTAATTAAAGATATTCCTACAGTAAAAGAATTGATTGACGGAATTATTGAAGAGGCTGAAAAGATTTTAAAAGAAAGAATGTGCAAATTTGTAT
>WFPG01000144.1 GCA_015487755.1 Acidobacteriota bacterium | reverse complement strand
GATTTAATGTCATGACAAAGGCTTTTCTTGTTATTCTGCTTCTTTTTTCGCAATTTCCCTCAAGTTTTTTAAATGTAAAATCCTTTAAGGTTGATTTTGTTCAGACTACCCAAAGCCCTTTTTTCCCTGAAATTAAAGACAAGGGGTTTCTTGTTGTTGACGGTTGCAAATTCAGGTTTGAATACACAACAAATGAAAAAAGAATAACCATTGGAGATTGCAAAAAAATTTACCAGATAAATAAGGACGACAATTCAACAATAACTTTAAGTTATGAAAAAGTAAAAACAAACCCCTTTTTATCCCTTCTACTTGACAGAACTCAACTAAAGAAAAATTTTTTAATTCAAAAGATTGAAGGGGAAAATCATTATTACAGGCTTATCCCTAAAGTAAAAACAGAAGATATGCCCTTTACAGTGTTAAAGGTAAGGTTAAACAAAAAAGAGGATAAAATTTTAATGCTTGAAATTATTGACGAAACGGAGCAAAGGACTGTTTATAAATTCTCAAATTATATCCCCGGTTATAAACCTGATAGTTCTCTCTTTCAATTGGAGGCTGTAAAATGAAAAAACTTTTGCTTTTTGTGTTATTTCTTTTTGCCCTAAATTCTTTTTCAATTACAATTAAAGGCTCAATTATGGACGAAGAGGGTAACCCTATAGCCGATACTCCCGTTTTTCTGGTAATGAAAAAGGTTAAGTTTTCTTTTAAAAAGTTTAAACTTGTTGAGGTAGATTCTAAAATAGTTCAGACAAAAACAGGCAAGGACGGTTTGTATAGAATAGATGTTGATATAGACAAATACTTTAATAAGTTTTATGTGGATTTTGTAGGGGAAGGCTTCCAATATGCAAAGTATAAAAAACCTGAGGTTGAGGATATTACAAAACTTGTTGATAAAGGAATTGATATTGTTGTAAACAGGGTTTTTAAATACAATCCTCAATGGAAGAATGTTAAACTTGTCCTTGATTTAATAGGCAAAGACTCGCCTTACTATAATGTGTTAAAAGAGTATGGTTTCCCCGACGAAAGGGTTAAACTTGATGACGGAAGCGAAAAGTGGAAGTACTATGACATTAACAAGGAGATTATAATAGGTGAGTGAAGAGTTTGACCTTTCCACCCTTAATCCCTCTCAAGCGGAAGCGGTTCTGTTTAACAACGGCAATCTGCTCGTGTCCGCAGGGGCAGGAAGCGGTAAAACAAGGGTAATAGCGTATAAAATCGCCTATCTTGTTAAGGAGTTGTTTGTCCCTCAACAGAATATCCTTGCGGTAACCTTTACAAATAAAGCCGCAGGAGAGATGAAAGAGAGGGTTGAATTCCTTCTTGATTTAAATTACTTTTTCGGCCAGATTTCAACCTTTCACTCATTTTGTTTAAGGATTTTAAGAAGGGAAGCCCACTATTTAGGCTATTCTAACGACTTCGCAGTTTGCGATGCATACGATTCGGTGCAGGTTATCAAAGAGGTTTTAAAGAATTTAAGGTTAAGGTTAAAGGAAAAACCCAAGGTTGTGCAGGGCATAATTTCAGCATACAAAAACGGCAGGGAATTAAATCTTCCTCAAGATTTGAATGACGATTTAATAAATCTCATTTTGGAGAATTACAATCATTATTTAAAAGCAAACAATTTAATGGATTTTGATGACCTCTTGCTTAACACATTAAAGTTATTTCATGAAAACGAGAGTGTCTTAAACTACTATGCGTCCAGTTACCCCTTTATCCTTATTGACGAGTTTCAGGACACAAACACTATCCAGTATGAACTTATAAAATTGCTTTCTACTAATTCGGTTCACCTCTGCGTTGTCGGGGACGAAGACCAGAGTATTTACGGGTGGAGAGGGGCTGAGTACAAAAATGTTTCAAGGTTTATTGAAGACTTTAACAATGTGAAGATTGTAAAACTTGAGAAAAATTACCGCTCAACAAAGGAAATACTGACAGTCGCAAACACCGTAATTTCAAACAACTTAAACAGAATAGAAAAGAAATTGTTTTCAGACAAGGAAGAAAAGGGTGAAATGGTTGTATTCGGTGCTTTAACCCCTCAAGAAGAGGCTGAATTTGTCGCTGAAAGAATAGAGGAATTGATTGAAAGGGGAGAATCCCTTTCCGAAATTGCGGTTTTATACAGGGCAAATTACCTATCAAGGCACTTTGAGGATTGGCTTTTAAAAAAAGGGATAGCCTACAGGGTGGTAGGCGGAATCAGGTTTTATGAGAGAAGGGAGATAAAGGACATATTAGCCTATTTGAGGCTTTTAAACAACCCTTACGATAATGTCTCCTTTAAAAGGGTTATCAACCTTCCCAAACGGGGAATCGGGGACAAAACCCTTGAAAAGTTAGGGGAGTATTCCCAATCTCTCTACCTTGCAATTGACTTAATCCCCGAAAAATTTCCTAAATTTAAGGTTTTTAAGTCGTTTAAAAAAACCATTGATTCTTTAAAATCTGCAAAGTTTGACAATGATTTTTTTGACTTGCTTTTAAAGGAGATTGATTATATTGAATTTTTGAAAACCGAGTATTTCGGCCATGAACTTGAATCAAGGATTGAAAACCTATACGAGTTTAGAAATATTATAAAAGAGTACCTGCAAAGGGCTGAAAACCCTTCTTTAAATGAGTTTCTTGATTCAATTTCCCTTGCTTCAGATACGGATGAGATTACAAAAGATGCGGTTAATTTAATGACAATACATGCCGCCAAGGGGCTTGAGTTTAACAATGTTTTTATTGTTGGGCTTGAAGAGGGGGTTTTCCCCACCGCCCAGAGTTTCTCAACTGACGAAGGGCTTGAAGAGGAGAGAAGGCTTATTTATGTTGCAATTACAAGGGCTAAGACAAACTTGTTTCTCTCATTTTCCCGCTCAAGGGGGTTTGGAGAAAGGTATTTTGAAAAGAGAAACCCTTCAAGGTTTTTAAAAGAAATTCCGCTTGAAAAGTTTGAAGTTTACGGTTTTTCCCCGTTTGCGACACCTGATTTTTCTTCTGCATCTTATTCTTCAAAACAAGAGAACTTTTTCCCTGAAAGCGATACTACCTTTTCAAAAGGGGATAGCGTAATCCATTCAAGGTATGGAGAGGGCACTATTATGAATGTGCTTGACGGAGGAAACAAAGCCATTGTCAAATTTAAAAGGGTAGGGATTAAGATTCTTCGCTCAAACACTTTAAAAAAGGGGGAATAAATGTTTTTTTTATTCTTCCACAAGACAGAAGACAAGGTTATCAATACCCAGTTGCCGCCCTTTACATGCCCCAATTGCGGGGGAATTGTTAATGCTCAAGAGGTTGTTAAACTTGTCCACAAGGGATTTTTCCTTTTAATTCCTTATAAATTTACTTCTTATAAAGTTTTTTGTTCCAATTGCCGCAAAATGGTAAAATTACCTAAGGAGTTAAGGGGGTATTTGAATGATTGACATTGAAACCTATATTGTAAACGCATTTTTTGTTAACAATCACCTTTTAATAGACAGGGAAAACAGGGAGATAGCCCTTATTGATGCTCCGGGTGTTTATCCGGAGTTAAATGATTTGCTAAATCAGGGTTATAAAGTAAAGTGGATTGCTTTAACCCACGGCCATATAGATCACATAGCGGGATTAAGGGATATTGTTGATTTAACGGGAGCACCGTGGTATATACACCTCAATGATTTAAAGTATGTTGAGCATGCGCCCAGGGATATGTTTGCCTCTGTTTTAAAGGTTAAAGAGCCGCCTGAAAACCCTCTTTTTTTTAAGGAAGGGGATACCCTGTCAATCGGGGATGCGGAATTTAAGATTTTTGAAACACCGGGGCATACACCCGGGGGAGTTAGTTTGTATTCTGAAAAGTATTCTGTTGTCTTTACAGGGGATACACTCTTTAAACTCTCTATAGGAAGAACCGATTTGCCGGGGGGTGATTTTAACACATTGAAGGACTCTATTTTAACAAAGCTGTACACATTGCCGGACAATACGGTTGTTTTTTCGGGACACGGGGAAACAACCACAATAGGGTTCGAGAAGGCAAACAACCCGTTTGTAAGGATAGAGTAAATGCAGGAAAAGAGGAAGCATAAAAGGGTTTATTTTTCCCTTGATGAAGATTTTTTTGTAGAAATTGAAGGCAAAGCAAGTTTTAAAGCAAGGCTTCTTTCATTAAGCGAGGGTGGGTTAAGTTTCTTTCTTCCTATAAAAAAATCCTCTAATTTTAAAAAAGGCGATGTAATTTTTCTTTCCTCTTTAAAAAGCGAAAATGAAGATTTAATAGATTCCCTTGTTTCCCTATCCGTCAGGCATGTTCTTGAAGAAAACAATGTGGGCAAGGTAATAGTAGGCTGCCAGTTTTTAGATTTGCCTGAAAAAGACAGGGCAAAGATTAAAAAATTGATTGAAGAAAAGTCTCAACAATTGCCTATTTGATTTTTTCTTTTAATTTTATCAACTCCTCTAAAAACCTGTTGTTTTGCTCTTCAGTCCCTACAGTTACCCTGAAATAATCTTTTATTCCGTAAGGTGCAAGGCTTCTAACAATAACCCCTTTTGACTCAAGTTTTTCAACCGTGCCGCTTGCGTTTTTGTCTTTTACAAGGTAAAAGTTTCCCTTCCCTTCAAGGTATTGAATATTGTTTTCTTTTAGTTTTTTGAATATTCTCTTTTTTCCCTTTAAAACAAGATGTTTTGATTTTTCTTTAAAATCTTCGCATTTTAAGGCTACTTCACAGCCCTTCTGGGAAAGGTAGGGCACATTTACGGGAAGTTTAATCTTTCTTAAAGCCTGAATTACTTTTTCACTGGCAAAGCAATAGCCTACACGCAGGCCTGCAAGCCCGTATATCTTTGAAAATGTCCGAAGTATTACAAGGTTGTTTCTTTTGTGTTGCTTAAAGTAATCAATCAAAGAATGCTCTTCGCTTAAATACTCAATGTAAGCCTCGTCTATTACAATTAACACATCTTGCGGTATTTTCTCAATTGCCTCAATAAGTTTTTCTTTTTCAATAAAATCACCTGTCGGGTTATTGGGGTTTGCAATAAAGATAATCCTTGTTTTTTCATTTACACTGTCAACCAGTTTTTCAATGTCTCTTTTAAATTTTTCTTCAAGTGCTATTTCAATAAGGTTTCCGTTGCTTGCCTTTACACAGGTTTTGTAAAGTGCAAACTCTTTTTCAAATGTAATGCCGTTGTCGTTGAAATTGAGCATAATTCTGCAAAGCATATCAACAATCTCGCTTGAGCCGTTTCCGATAAATATGTTTTCAACGGGGATTGAATAGTATTGAGATAGTTTTTTCAAAAGGCTTATCCCTATCCTGTCAGGGTAAATGTTTACCTTTTCAGCCTGCAATTTTAAAAACTCAACAACCTCTTTCGGGGGGCCTAAAGGGTTTTCGTTTGATGCAAGTTTAACAATTTGCTCCGGTTTTAGCCCCCATTTTTCTGTAATATTCTCAATTGACTTTCCCGGCACATACTCGGGTATCTGGTTTATCCTCTCTGCAAACTTCAATGCTTACCCCTCAATGTTTTTTCTTAGTTTGTTTAAATAATCAAATGCCGTTTCGCTGTCTTTCTGGTTTATTATGTGTTTCAGGTATTCAAGTTGAGACTGAACCCTGTTGATTTCCTTTACCGAGTGTTTATTAAAGAGAATTTCGCTTAAAAGAAAGTTGTCTTCCCCTAACAAGCCCTTTGCAATCTCAAGGTGTTTTTTAAATGTTGTTCCCGGCACTGTCTTAATGTCAATGCACCCTGCAAAGATAAAGGTTGCTACAAAGGGAAGGGTGAGGGAATAAGCCATTGTTCTGTCGTGCTCTTCAAGGGAGAAGTGATAAATGTTTAACCCTAACTCTTCAAAAACCTCTGTAAAAAAAACCTTTGCCTTTTTGTCAGACTCTTCCATAATTACAACGCACTCCCCCTTTACCCTGTTTAAATCTGCAAATGTGGGGCCAAACATAGGGTGAATTGAAAAGAAAGGGTTTTTAGCCTGTTTGTAATAGTTAATAATTTCCCCCTTTACAGAGGCAATATCCCCTATTATTGTTTTAGGCGAGATAAATTCCTCAAGTTGCTTGAATACGGGAATTGTGTTTTTCAAATTTACCGCATTTATTACAAGGTGGGGGTTAAATTCGGTAATGTCGTCTAATCTTGTTGAAATTACGGCGTTTTCAATGTTTATCCCATTTAGTTTTTCAGGGTTAACATCGTAAAGGAACAATTCGTGTTGCTTTAAAACTTCCGCAAAAAATTTCCCCATTTTACCTGTTCCTATAATTGCTATTCGCATACCACTTCCCCCTTTTCATAGCAACCTAACCACTTGTAAAAATCTGTCTTTTCGTTTACAAGTTTAAGGGTTTTTTCAACCTTCTCATCTTCAACATTCCCCTCAAAATCTATAAAAAACATATAGGTGTTTGGCCTTCCGCTAACAGGCATAGACTCAATCCTTGTAAGGTTAATCCCGTTTTCCGCAAAGAGTTCAAGTATTTTGAATAAACTTCCCGCTTTGTGTTTAACGGAAAAGATTATTGATGTTTTATCCCCTTTTGTTTGCGGCTTGTTTGATAACGCGAAAAACCTTGTGATGTTTTCCGAATGGTCTTCAATATTTTCCATTAAAATTTCAAGGTGATAGAGTTTTGCGCATAACTTGTTTGCAATGACGGCAGTTGCGTCAGGCTTTTCCTCAAAAAGCATTTTAGCCGCTCCCGCTGTGTCGTAATACGGCCTTGCTTCAAAGTTGTGCCTTTCAAGAAAGTTTTTGCATTGAGACAATGCCTGAGGGTGGGAGTAAACAACCCTTATATCCCTGTAATTTGTATCAGGCAGGACGAGAAGAGAGTGCTGAACCTTTACTGGTATCTCTTTTACAACATAAACCTCATGTTTTGTTAGCAATGTGTTTACATCAATTATTGAGCCGCCTAAAGAGTTTTCAACGGGAACAACTCCGAAGTCATAGTATCCCTTTTCAACCCCGTTGAAAACCTCGGCAAAGGTGTTTAGCGGAATTGCAATCCCCTTTTCATTGAAACTTCCCGCAGCAATCTCACCGTAAGCACCGTGCTCACCCTGGAAGCCTATAAGTTTGTAATCCCTGCTCTGCAATTCCTTGCTTTCCTTTAAAATAACCGAGAATAGTTTTTCGGTAAACTCCCTGTTCACCACCCCATGAGCGTAGTTTAAAACATTCTCAATTACCTGTTTTTCCCTTTCAGGGTCAAACACCTTTTTCTTAAACTTTTTTGAGGTTAATGCCAATTCCATTCTTCTGTTAAGAAGTTTGATAATCTCAAAATCAATTGTGTCAATCTCTTTTCTCACCTTCTCAAGATTCATTTTTCCCCCTCTATAATTTTTCCCTTTAATTGCTTTAGGTGTGTAAAAAATTCAGGATAGGACTTTGATACGCATTTGTGGTTTTCTATCTCAACCCCTCTCTCTGAAAAAAGCCCGCAAATTGCAAGTGCCATTGCAAGCCTATGGTCATTGTTTGAGTTTGCCTTCCCGCCTGTAATCTTTGAAGGAAATATCTTTATTGTGTCTTTGTCAGCCTCAATCCTAACCCCGATTTTTAAAAACTCTTTTGCAAGCCCTTCAACCCTGTTGCTCTCTTTATACCTTAACCTTGATATCCCTTTAATAACCGAAAGCTTATTCCCCCTTGCCGCAAGGGGTATTAGAGAAGGCACTATGTCGGGGCAGTCTGTAACATCAATTTCAAAGTTTTTTATTTCCGATTCTTCAACTTCAACAAAGTTTTCACCAATCTTTAAACTGCAATTTGCCTGTTTTAACACATCAAGTATAACCCTGTCAGCCTGCTTTGATTCAGGGTTTATATTTTTAACCTTTACCTTTCCCGCTATTGCCCCCGCAACAAGCATAAAACACGCTGATGAAAAGTCCCCTTCAATTTCAATATTTAACGGCTTAAGTTTTGACGGGGTTATCTTAAACACTCTGTAATCTTTGTTTTCAATTTTTGCTCCTGCTTTTTCAAGCAGGTCAAGGGTTAAGTCAATGTAAGGCCTGCTATTAAGGTTGTTTACTAAAATTTCCGAACTCTTTTCCGCTTGAGTTAAGGCTATTAAAAGCCCTGTCAGAAATTGAGAGGTAATGCTCCCGTCAATCTCCGCAAACCCGCCTTTAAGTTTTCCTCTTACTTTTATTGGGGGATATCCGTTGTTTGTGCTAATGTTTGCACCTAATTTTCTCAAAGGCTGTTCCATCATTCCCACGGGCCTTTTCAATAAACTTCCCCTTCCGCTGATTGTAATTTCTTTTTCAAAAAGGGAAAGAATGGGGGTGAACATCCTTATGCAAAGCCCTGCCTCGTTGCAGTTAAATTGTGTTTCAACCTCTCTCTGCATTCCCTCAATTTCAACCCTGTTTTCAAACTCTAAAACTATACTCCCCATTCCTTTTACAATATTTAAAGACGAAAGGCTGTCGTCGCTTTTTGAAGGGTTTTTTATAATGCTTTTTTCAACACAGAGGGAAGATATTGCGTAAGCCCTCTGGGTTATTGATTTAGACGGGTTTATTTTTACATTTCCCGAAATTTGCGAAGGCAAAACCTTTATCATTTTCTTTCCTTTATAAAGTAAGGGTTAACCTCTTTCATACAGTTTACAAGGTTTCTAACCTGATTTACAAGTTTTTCAAACTCTTGAGGAAGAAGTGATTGAGCCCCGTCGCTTAATGCCTTTTCAGGTTTGTGGTGCACTTCAACCATTATGCCGTCCGCTCCGCATGCAACAGATGCAAGGCTCATAGGGGGGATTAACTCAGGCCTTCCAGTTGCGTGGGACGGGTCAACGATAACAGGCAGGTGACTTATTGTTTTAACTACCGAAACCGCTGAAATGTCAAGGGTGTTTCTTGTGTATGTCTCAAAACTTCTTATTCCCCTTTCGCATAGTATTACATTGGGGTTGCCTTCGTTTAAGATATACTCTGCGCAGGAAAGCCATTCAACAATGGTTGAGTGCATGCCCCTCTTTAACATTACAGGCTTGTTTACCCTTCCAACCTCTTTTAAAAGGGAGAAGTTCTGCATATTCCTTGCGCCTATCTGGAGAATATCAACAAAATCTGAAACCCATTGAACATCCCTCGGGTCTATTACCTCGGTTATAATTGGAAGCCCTGTTAATTCCCTTGCCTTTGCCAGTATTTTAAGTCCCTTTAAGCCGAGCCCCTGAAAGGAGTAAGGCGAAGTCCTGGGTTTAAAAGCACCGCCCCTTAAAATATTTGCCCCTGCTTTTTTTACTGCCTGAGCAATTGTAATTGTCTGCTCTTCACTTTCAACAGAGCAGGGTCCCGCCATAATGACAAAGTCTTTGCCGATTTCAACATCTCCCACTTTAATAATTGTTTTTCCCTTTTTCTTTCCCGCAAGTTTTAGGTTGTTCATTTTATCCCCCCGAAAATTTGTTTGTAAAACAAAAAAAGCCGCGAACCTTTAAAGGTTTCGCGGCTTTCAAAAAAAAGAAAAAGCCGCAGGGC
>WFPG01000143.1 GCA_015487755.1 Acidobacteriota bacterium | reverse complement strand
TGATTTTGCAATACTCACGAACAAAAAAAACCTGATCTTCATTGAAACAAACTTTTACGGAGGAGGCGGTTCAAAACTTAAATCAACGGCGGGCGAATACATTACAATGAGCAAGTTCTGGCAAAAACAGGGTATTGAATTTGTATGGATAACAGACGGAAAAGGCTGGCTGCAAACATTAAAGCCTCTTGAAGAATTTTTTGAGCAGAATACCAACCTTTTAAACCTGAAAATGCTTAAATCTGGCTGTTTAAACGAAATTATTAAAAGGATAGACAAATGAAAAAAGACTTCGGGTATGTGCATGTTTATACTGGAAACGGGAAGGGGAAGACAACGGCAGCCTTCGGATTGGCAATTAGAGCCGCAGGCAACGGGTACAGAACCTTTATAGGCCAGTTTTTAAAGGGGGTTAAGTACGGCGAGTTGGAAATTGAAAGGTTTACAAACGGGCTTGTAAAGGTTAGGCAGTTCGGCAAGCCTGATTTTGTTCACAACATAACCGAAGAGGATAAAATTCTCGCAAGAAACGGGTTTGAAGAGTGCAAAAAGGCTATATTTTCTGGAAAATACAACATTGTCATACTTGACGAAATCAATGTGGCAATCTATTTTAAACTTATAGACACAAAAGATGTAGTAGAATTATTAAAAACAAGGCCTGAAGGAGTGGAGATTGTGTTAACGGGAAGGTATGCACCGCAAGAGTTAATTGAAATGGCAGATTTAGTTACCGAAATGAAAGAGGTTAAACACTACTACCAAAAGGGAATTGAAGCAAGGGAAGGGATTGAAAGATGAGGGTTTTTGCAATATCTCTGAAACAAAAAGGTCTGCCTTTGTACCTTTTCAAAATGAAGGCGTCCGATTTGCTTAAACTAACCGTTATTGAGCCTCGCACAAGCGAAAACAAAACCGCATTGCAGAGGATTTTAGACAAAAAGAGGCTGAAAGAGATAGCGGTTTACCTTTTAAACGAAGATGCCGCAATACCGAACAATATTATAGTTAACTTCAGCCACAAGGTAAAGTTTACCCCTGAAAAGGTAAACGGTGTTGACTGCGGCTTTCTTGAAATTCCCCAGGAAAAATGCGCATACATACTTGACGGCCAGCACAGGCTTATGGCTTTCAATTACCTTGACAATGCGGATATTGAAGTGCCTGCTGTGGGGTTTTTAAACCTTGACTTAAAAACCGCGGCACACCTTTTCACGGTTATAAATACAACACAAAAGCCTTTAAGCAAGTCTCTGCTTTTAGACATAAGGCATTACATAGGGGATACAAAGCACTCTGAAAAGGTTGCCACAGACACCGCCCTTAAACTTTCCGAAAGCAAAACATCACCGCTTTACAAAAAGGTAAAGGTTTCAAAGGCTGAAAAAGGGGTTATTTCCCTTGAGCAACTTGTAAAACTTATACTCCCTTTTGTTGACATAGGGGGTATTTTAGAGAGGGTTAAGCACCCTGAAAGGGTTTTTGAAAACTATTTAAACGCATTCTTTGAAACATTTGAACTTCCCTTAAACAGCGCCTCAATTCAAATTGCACTTTCCCCAATACTTGAAAGGGTAATCAGAAGGGGAAAGAACGAGGGGTTAAATTTAAACTCAAAAGAGGGGTTTAAAGAGGTTTTTGGCTATGCAAGGGATTTTAAGATAAACCCGAAAAGTATTAAAACGAGAAAAGAGAGGGAAGGTGTTGTAAGACAATTTTTAAGTTACCTTCCGGAAACAACCTCACAAAAGTTAGACGAGTGGCTTCTTTAAAAGATAAAAACCCTGCCGTTTACTATTGAAAACGCCTTGTTTGAATCAATCTCTTTTAAATCAATCTTGCCTTTTCTATTTAAGCACAAAATTATAGTCTCATCAGGGAAGTTTACCGCTATTGCCTTTTCCAGTTGCCTGAAAACAAAAGGCCTGAAACTTGTCAGGTTGTTCAGGTTAATCTTTATTGATTTCACCTGTTTTTCAAATATAAGTTTGCTTCCTCTGTAAACCCTGAATTTAGTGTCTATTGCAGGGGTAAAGCCTTTGTCGGAAATTTCAAGCGTTACCTTTAAACCTTTGTTATCACCTATGTTGCCGTAAAAAATCACATTGTCGTTTTTTTCTTTTTCCCCTATTTGAACCTTCCTGTTGTCAACATCAACAAAAACAGGTTTTTCATAGTCAAACTGAAAATAGGGAAGGCTGTTCTTAACCCCCGAACAGGAAACAAAATCAAAATCAAGTTTCTTGATTAAAACAGGCTGTTTTTCTTTAATTGAATAGGCTATTAAATAAGGCTTTGAAAAGTAAACAAATGAATTTGAAAAGAAAACCACATTGTCAGGTGAAACCAAAAACAATCCTCTGCCGTTTTTGTAAAAAAGTGAGGGAACATAGAAAATTTTTCCGCTTTCCGTGTCTAAAACCGAAGGGTTAACATCGCAGATTAAAGCAAACCTGTTGTTTTTCAATAAAAGTTTGTAAA
>WFPG01000142.1 GCA_015487755.1 Acidobacteriota bacterium | reverse complement strand
CTTTTGTTATTATCTATCCCTACAAATCGCCTGTTGTACCTTACCGCAATAACCCCGGTTGTTCCGCTTCCTAAAAAAGGGTCTAATACAATGTCGTTTTCCTTACTTGAAGCAAGTATAATTCTTGTTAGAAGCAATTCAGGTTTCTGGGTGGGGTGTTTGCCGAAGCGTTTTTCAGAGGGCTTTGGAGTGCCTATTGCCCAGATACTTCTCATCTGTTTATTCGGTTTTTTTAGAAAATCCTCGCTCCAATCTCCGTTTTTCATTAATTCATAGTTAAAGTAATGCTTTGCCTTTTTGTTTTTTTTAGCCCAGATAAGGGTTTCATGGCTTGCGGTAAACATTCTGCATGCAAGGTTTGGGGAAGCATTAGGCTTATACCAGCAAATGTCGTTTATTATGTGCCATCCCTGCTTTTGCAAAGCATAGCCGCATGAGTAAATTGAATGGTATGTGCCTGAGATCCAGAGTGTTCCATTCGGTTTTAAAACCTTTTTGCAAGCCTCAATCCATTTATAGTGAAAATTAAAATCTTCCTCAATACCTTTGCTTTTATCCCATTCCCCTTTGTTTACGCTAACCCTTTTCCCTGCATGGCAAGTAAAACCGTCATTTGACAGGTTGTACGGAGGATCTGCAAAGATCAGATCTATACTTTGTTCGGGGATTTTTGACAAGACTTCTAAAACATCCCCTAAATAAATCCTTATTCCTTTTTTGCTGAAAAATGCGTCCATTTTAACCTCTTTTTCTTTTTAATTTTATCATAATTGCATTTTTTTAATTGGTGTAAAATTAAATTATGGAAGGGAAGAAGATTTTAAGAAGCGATATTGTTGACCTGTCAGATTACGGAAGGGAAGTTGCGGTTTTTATTGCTAAGCCTCTGGCAAAGAGGGGGGTAAGGGCGTGGCAGGTTACCGTTTTTCACTTTTTTGTAATGGTTTTTTGCTGTTATTTTGTTTATATAGGCACGGACACTTCCCTTGCTTTTGCCTCTATTCTTTTAATGCTTAAAAACATATTTGACGCTGTTGACGGCTCTATTGCAAGGATTCAAAACAGGCCGAGCAAGATAGGGCGGTTTCTTGACAGCAACTTTGATTTTTTAGGGCATTTTCTTTTATTTATTGTGTTGCCGAAGGTTTCTCTGCTTTTGAAGATTGCGGGCTTTTTCTCTTTTGTTTTTCAGGGTTCATTTTACAATTATTACTTTGTTATTTTCAGGCAGAAGGATAAAGGGGATAAGACAAGCAGGATTGAGGAAAACGGAGAAAACGAGTTTCCTTACGACAACCCCTTTGTTGTTAAGGTGCTTTATTATTTTTATGTAATTTTTTACAAATGGCAGGACAAGATCCTTGATTTTGTTGAAGTTAGGTTTTTAAAGTGTGAAAGGGCAAAGCCAGATAAAGGATTCCTTACCTTTGTTTCAATCTTTGGTCCCGGGTTTCAATACCTTTTTATAATTCTCTTTTTTACCGTAGGGGAAACCTCTTTCATTCCATTATTTTTTCTTTTGCCTTATAATGGACTGTTGTTGTACGGTTTTTACTTAAGAAAGAGGTGCAAAGAAGGAGAAAATGAATAGCGTTGTTTTAACAAGAAGGTTTTACTTTTGTGCCGCCCACTATTACCGTGTAAAAGAGTGGAGCGAAGAAAAGAATAGAGAGGTTTTCGGGATACACTCTAATCCCTCGGGACACGGGCATAACTTTGTCCTTGATGTTTCTGTTAAGGGCGAAATAGACCCTGTAACCGGTATGATAGTAAACCTTACCGATTTAAAGCGAATTATTACCCCTATAGTTGAACAGTTTGACCACACTTTTTTAAATAAAGATTTGCCTTATTTTGAGAGTATGCAACCGACTGTTGAAAACCTTGCAAAACTTTTCTGGGATTTGATTGAAGAGAAATTGCCTGACGGGGTTTTTCTCCACAGAATAAAGTTAAAGGCAACCGACAAGGTTTTTGCAGAATACTACGGGGACAATCTGGGTG
>WFPG01000141.1 GCA_015487755.1 Acidobacteriota bacterium | reverse complement strand
ATTTCTAATTTATCATTCACTATTCACCTTTATTCGGTTTTGCCATAATTGTTTTGAAGTCTCTAAGTAAGACAAAGCCTGTGCCTTTGCCTTTTGATGAGTATAGGTTTTCCTTTGTGGTGTACTGTACTTCAACAAGGGTGTCGTTTCTTCCCTTTGAGTAGTATGCCGCAATTGATGCCGCTTTTTCTATGATTTCCTGCGGGATTTCTTCTGGCTTTAAGTTTTTTGTGTTTTTTAAAACAACATGGCTTCCGGGTATGTCTTTTGCGTGAAACCATAGGTCGTTTTTTGAGAGTTTCTGGGTGTATATTGTGTGGTTTGCCTTTGAGTTTTTACCGACATAAACGAAGAATCCCTCTTCAAGTTCTATCTTTTCAATTCCGGAAACCTCGGTTTTTTTGTTTTTCCCTTTTTTTTCTTTTTTTTCTTCAAACTCGCTTAAATCTTCAAGGCTTTCGGCATTGTCAACAAGAAACAGGTTGTCTTTCAGGTTGTTTATTTCAGCCTTTAACTCTTTTATCCTTTCTTTTACTATCGGCATTTTTCTTTTTAGCCTTGTGGCTTTCCTGTAAAGCCTGCTTATGTTTTCCTGAGGGGATAACTCGGGGTTCAGTGTTATTTCAACCTCCTTGTTTTGATAAAAGTCAAATACCTTAACCTTTTCCATTCCCTTTTTCAATTTGTGGAAGTTTGAAGAGAGTATTTCAGCCTTTTTTATTAGTTTTTCCCCCTTTTCGGAATCCTTTAATTCGTTTTCCATTTTTTTTAACAGTTTTTCCTTTTTCTCAATTTCCCTTTTTAATTTCTTTCTTAATTTGTTTTTGAGTTTTTCAATCTGTTGAGTGTAAAGGCTTTTAAAAAAGGTTTCTTCTATACATTGGTTAAAGGAAGGGTAGGTTTCAATTGCAGGCTCAAGTGTTTGCATTTTGATAGGGTAGCACCCTTTTTTGTAGTAAAACCCCCCTTCAGCCTCACAATTTTTTATTTTTTTTAAAAAAGCCTCTTTGTTTTCACTATGTTTTAACTCTTTTGCATAGTTTGTTGAAAAGCCTTTGAATTTCCTTGCAATCTCTTTAGGGGATAAATCTTCTATCTCATTTAAGTTTGCTTCAGTTAGTTCCTGCTTTCCTGTTTGAGGCAAATTAAATTCGGTTCCCGCAATTGCCTCACCGTCGTTTTTTGAAAAGATTATCCTTTTGTTTTCATCGGTTATATACCATTTGTTCGGCAGGGTTGCGCAGTTTAAAATAAGGAAAAACTCCTTTTCTTCCCCCCAAATCATCATTTTTCTAAATTTAAAGAAAATAACCCTCTCAGAGAAAGGCTTTTCAAAGTCTAAAAGAAGGGCATTTTCAAAGTATTTTCTGAATATGTTTATCTCGTGGGTGCGTAAATCTTCCCCCGAGACCTTTCTTCTTGATAGGAAAAAAGGGGGAGATTTGGGTGTCAGGGGAAAGAAGATGTTTGTCTTCTGGGTAAGGAAAACCAGAAATTCCTTTTTCAGTTTTAATTTGTTTATAAAAATTTCGGAATTTAATTGTTTTTTAGTTTCTTTTATTAAGAAGTTTATGCTAAAATTCTCCATGGCGACTGTGATTCTATCACAGTTTTTTTGTGATTGATACTTGACAAACGCTTTAAATTCCTTTAAAGTGTAAAATCCTTGAGGGGATTATTTTGAGAATTAAACATAAAGGAGATATGTGGCATGAGAGCAACAAACAAGAACAAGGAAACATACTTTGCGAAAAAGCATGAAGTTTCCCGCAAATGGTATGTGGTAGACGCTGCCGGCCAGCCTGTGGGAAGGCTTGCAACAAGAATTGCAAGGATTTTAAGGGGAAAGCATAAACCTATTTACACCCCTAATGTTGATACCGGCGATTTTGTGGTTGTTATTAACGCTGACAAGGTTGTTTTAACCGGTAGAAAATTAGACCAGAAATACTACAGGTGGAGAACGACAAGGCCTGGAAGCATGAAAGAAAGAACGGCAAGGCAGATTTTGCAGGAAAAGCCTGAAATGGTTATTCAGAGGGCGGTAAAGGGTATGCTTCCGAAGAACAAGTTAGGCAGAAAGATGTTTAAGAAGTTAAAGGTTTACGCAGGGGCGGAACATCCGCATACCGCACAGAAACCTGAAACACTTGTAATTTAAATAGGAGGAATAAGTGAGGAAGGTTCAATATTACGGAACAGGAAGAAGAAAGACATCGGTAGCAAGGGTGTTTTTGACACCTGGAAACGGGAACATCACCATTAACAAACAGTCTATTGACGAGTATGTTAAAAGCGATATTTTAAAGATGATTATAAGGCAGCCTTTTGAGATTACCGGCACGCTTGGAAAGTTTGACGCTTATATAACCGTTAAAGGCGGAGGCATTTCAGGGCAGGCAGGCGCTATCAGGCACGGTATAGCAAGGGCATTGCTTGAATACGACGAAGGTTTAAGGCCGAAATTAAGGGAGAACGGATTGCTTACAAGGGACCCGAGAATGAAAGAAAGAAAAAAATACGGGCAGCCCAAAGCAAGAAAGAGATTCCAGTTCTCCAAGAGATAATTTCTTTTTTCTTTATTTTGCAAGGAGAATCTTACAATTCAAAATTAAAGGAGGTATTCGTTGGTTGACATTTCTATGAAAGAACTGCTTGAGGCAGGTGTTCACTTCGGGCACCAGACAAGAAGATGGAACCCGAAAATGAAAAAATATATTTTCGGGGAGAGGAACGGGATTTACATTATTGACCTTCAGAAGACTTTGAAACTTTTCAAAGAAGCCGCTTCTTTTATTACCGATCAGGCTTCAAAGGGGAAAACAATCCTTTTTGTTGGCACAAAGAGACAGGCTCAGGACGCTATGGCAAGTTTGAAGGATAAGGGCATTCCGTATGTAAATCACAGATGGCTCGGCGGCACATTGACAAACTTTCATACAATAAAGAAGAGTATTGAAAAGTACAAGGCTCTTGTTGAGCTTTTTGAAAGCGGTGAGGCTGAAAACCTTCCTAAAAAGGAAAGGTACAGGCTTGAAAGAAAGATGAAAAAGATGGAAAGGCTTTTTGACGGCATTAAAGACCTTGAAGGTTTGCCTGATGTGCTTTTCATCATTGACCCTAAAAGGGAAAAGAACGCAGTTGCGGAAGCAAGAAAGTTGAATATCCCTGTTGTTGCAATTGTTGATACAAACTGCGATCCGGATGTTATTGATTATGTTATTCCCGGAAACGACGATGCAATAAGGGCGATTAACCTTTTTGTAAATAAAATGACTCAGGCTATTGAGGAAGGAAAAACCCTTGCTCAGTCTGAAGGGGACATAGAAGAAGAAATTCAGGAATCTGAAGAAAAAGAAGAGGTAAAAGAGGAGGCAAATTAAAATGGCTGAAATTACTGCGGCTTTAGTTAAAGAATTAAGACAGAAAACAGGCTTAAGCATGGGCGAATGCAAAAAGGCCCTTGTTGAGGCTGACGGAGATATTGAAAAAGCGGTTGATATTTTAAGGAAAAAAGGCCTTGAAACTGCTGCTAAAAAGGCAGGCAGGGCAACCGCTGAAGGTATGGTTTACGCTTACATTCACCCCGGCTCAAAGTTAGGGGTATTGGTTGAAGTTAACTGCGAAACTGACTTTGTTGCAAGAAACGAGCAGTTTCAGGAAATGGTAAAGCAGATAGCTATTCACATTGCCACAGCGGCACCAAGGTTTGTTTCAAAAGAAGATGTTACTCCTGAAGTTTTAGAAAAAGAGAGAGAAATTTACCTTGAGCAGGCTATGGCTCAGGGCAAGCCGAAAGAAATAGCAGAAAAGATTGTTCAGGGCAAACTTTCTAAATTCTATGAAGAGTACTGCCTTCTTGAGCAGCCTTTTTTCTATGACGAAAGTGTGACGGTAGGCCAGTTTCTTGCACAGAAAATTGCAGAAATCGGCGAAAATATGAAAATCAGAAGGTTTGCAAGGTTTGAAGTAGGAAAATAATTTTATTTTAAACTTATAGAGCAAGCCCCGATTTTTCGGGGCTTTTTTTATTTTTATTGAGAATAGCGTGGTAAAATATCATTAAATTTTTAGATTAAGGGGGCGGTATGAAGGCTTTATTTAATTCTAAAAAACTGGAAAACCAGATAGACCAGTTTTTGGACGCCGTTAGCCAGGGGCTTATTG
>WFPG01000140.1 GCA_015487755.1 Acidobacteriota bacterium | reverse complement strand
ATATAATGTTAAGGAATTTTTTTAATAAAAGGGGTGAAGTATGAAAAAGGCGCTTATTTTTAGCCTGATAATAATTTCTTTTTCCTGTTTTGGAACAACGGTGCAGAAACAGGATTTTAAAGGTTTTTCCATATTGAAAACAGGAGAATTTCACAATGTTGCGTTAAGCATAGACGGGGATATGTCTATTTCAAGGGAAATAAAAGAGGTAAAACCTTTAAACGATACCTTCGGATGGGATTTTGTTTATTACAAAAACGCATTGTACATAGCGGCGGGGGAAAAGGGAAAGGTTTACAAATACGATTTTACCACCAAAGAGATATCCCTTTTAACAGCCTTTCCCGAAGGGACTGTGTATGCAATTGCGATATATAACGGCAAACTCTATGCGGGGGTATCCCCATTAGGCAAAATTTTTAAGGTTGACCTGGACAACGGCAAGTATTCCGAATACTTTGACGCAAAGTGCCGGTATATCTGGGATATTCAGGTGAAAAATAACAATATGTACATTGTTACCGGGTTACCCGGCCAGTTGATTAAACTTGATTCAAACAAAATCTCGTCTATTCTTTCAAAGGATTTTGACAAGCATTACGAAAGTTTGTTGATTGGCAAAAATTCAATATACATAGGCACATATCCTTCAGGGAGTGTTGTTGAAGTTAAAAACGGCAAATCTTACCTTGTTTACCAGTCAAAGTACAGAGAAGTAAAAGATTTAACCTTCTTTAACGGCAAATTATACGCAGTGTGTTACAGCGGCAGCCCGGTTGTACAGGTTAAAGTTAAAAATAAGCCTGCAAGAAAGGTTCAAAAAGTCCAGAGTTTCCACGGTGCAATTGTTTCAATTGACAAAAACAATGTCCCTCAGGTTTTGTACACATTGAGAACGGCGGCACCTTACTGTATGACTGTTTTTAAGGATAAAATTTACATAGGCACGGGGCATAGCGGAAAAATTTTATCAATTGACAAAAACGACAGGCTTTCAATTGTGGGAGAGGTAAACAACGGGCAGGTAATGAAAATGCTGAAACTTAACAACTCACTCTATCTTTTAACCTCAAATGCAGGGGAGATTTACAAATTGCTTCCTGACTACGCACTTGAAGGGGAGTATTTAAGCGATATCTTTGTGGCAAACAACACCTCAAAGTGGGGCTCTTTTTACTTTGATTACTCTTCCAAAACAGGTACAAGGATGGAGTTTTATGTAAGGGCGGGAAATTCCGATAACCCTGATATCTCATGGGGGAATTGGATTAAGATTTTAAACGGGGCGACCCCCACCCTCCCCGCTACAAAGATGATTCAATTTAAGGTTAAATTTATCTCTCACGATCCTTCTTTATCACCTGAATTTAGAGGGTGTGAGTTTTATTACAGGGAAGCAAATCAGAAGCCTCTGTTAATAACAAAGGTTCTATCGCCTCAAGGGGTAATGATTTCCAATAAAGGCAACGGTTCAGAAATAAAAACCGCTACTTACAAATCATTTACCCGTGCTCATAAACCGCCTTCCGGAAAATTTTTCATTTTTGATAAAAATGCAATATCCTTTTATGTAAAAGCAAAAGACCCAAACGGCGATACATTAAAGTACAGTTTTTACCTTGTATTTGCTTCAGGCAAAAAGGTGGAATTAAAGAAAGACTCAAAGGAAAATTACATAACCCTCAACACCCTTGCATACCCCGAAGGCAGGTACAGGTTTTATTACACTGTTTCGGACAAAGAATCAAATTACCCTGACGGCTACACCATTGACGGGTATAGCGATTACTTTGTAATTGATAAGACACCCCCTCAAATAACTTCTGTAAATTTAAGCGGGAAAACACTTTCTTTTACCGTTAAAGACAAGTCTCCCGTTGAAATAGTGCAGATTTCTATAGACGGGGGAAAAACCTGGCAAAAGGTTTACTCTGTTGACGGTATAAACGACCAGAGTGTTGAAAGTTTTAATGTAACTTTAGACAAAAAAGCGGATTCGGTTATTATTAAGGCTTACGATTCAATAGGAAACACTTCAACAAAACTTGCAAAATAAGGAGTTAACTATGTTTGATAGATTTATTGTTGTTGTTATGGACAGCGTGGGCATAGGGGAAATGCCAGATGCCGCAAATTTCGGAGACAAGGGCGCCGATACGTTAGGCCATATTGACGAATTAAGGGGCTTAAATGTTCCCAACCTTGAAAAGTTAGGTTTGGGCTTGTTAAGGGATTTTAAAACAGTTAAGAAAACTCAAATAAAAGGGGCATACTCAACAAAGATGCTTGAATGCTCAAAGGGAAAAGACACAACAACAGGCCATTGGGAGATGATGGGGGTAATACTTGAAAAGCCTTTTCCCACATACCCTGACGGCTTTCCCGAAGAGGTTATGAAACTCTTTACAGAAAAAACAGGGTACGGATACCTTGGAAACAAGCCTGCGTCGGGAACGGTTATCATTAACGAATTGGGAGACGAACATGTAAAAACAGGAAAGCCTATTGTTTACACTTCCGCCGATTCCGTATTTCAGATAGCGGCACACGAAGAGGTTATCCCTGTTGAAGAGTTATATAGAATATGTGAGATAACAAGAAAAGAGGTTTGTGTGGGAGACCATACAGTTGCAAGGGTTATAGCAAGGCCTTTTATAAAACAGGGTGACAAATATGTTAGAACCGAGAGAAGAAAAGACTTCTCCCTTGAGCCTCCGTATCCAACCGCAATGGATTTGCTAAAAGAAAAGGGCTATCTGGTTGGCGGTATTGGAAAGATAGAAGACATATTTGTTTACAGGGGCTTAACCGCATCAATACACTCCCACAACAACGAAGAGTCCTACCGTGATTTGAAAAAGATGATGATTGAAACAAAGGGCGAAAAAGGGCTTATATTTGCAAACTTTATAGATTTTGACATGCTTTACGGCCATAGAAGGAATGTTGAGGGGTACGGCAAAGCAATTGAACAGTTTGACCAATGGCTTCCCGATTTAATGGATAATTTAGAAGAAAGAGACTTGCTAATGATAACCGCAGACCACGGTAATGACCCCTCTTTCAAAGGCACAGACCATACAAGGGAGATGGTGCCTCTTTTAATGTTTTCAAAATCTTTAAAAGGCAATGCAAGGCTTGAGGATATTCACTGCTTTTCTTCAATAGCGAAAACAGTTTGCGAAAACTTCTCAATTTCCAATCAATTTAAAGGGACAAATTTACTTTCATTTTTGCAGTAGGGGGAAAAATGGACATTGTTTCAATTATAAAAAAGAAAAGGGATAAGCAAGCCTTAACAAAGGAAGAGATAAACTTTTTTGTAAAAGGGGTAACGGACGGCTCTATACCGGATTATCAAATCTCCGCATTGCTAATGGCAATTGTCTTAAACGGAATGAACGACGAGGAGACATTTTTCCTGACAGAAGCAATGATGAAATCGGGGGATATACTTGATTTATCCGAGGTTGAAGGTTTTAAGTGTGACAAACACTCAACAGGGGGAGTGGGAGACAAAATAACAATGATAATTGCACCCCTTGCAGCATCACTCGGTTTAAAAATCCCCATGTTTTCAGGCCCCGGTTTAGGCCATACGGGGGGAACAACCGATAAATTAGACTCAATACCGGGCTTTAAAACCTTACTGACGGAAGAGGAGTTTATTGAAAGTTTGAAAACCGTGGGAATAGCAAACTCAATCCAGTCTGAAAAAATCACACCTGCAGATAAAAAACTCTATGCTTTAAGGGATGTTACCGCAACGGTTGAATCCATCCCCCTTATAACAGCCTCAATAATGAGCAAAAAACTTGCATGCGGTGCCGACGGACTTGTGCTTGATGTTAAATTCGGCAAGGGTGCTTTTATGAAAACAAGGGAAGATGCCGAAACCCTTGCAAAGAGTTTGCTTAAAATGGCTCCGGTCAGGGGAATAAAGGCGGTTGCCTTAATTGACGATATGAACGAGCCTTTGGGCTACAACATAGGCAATGCCCTTGAAATAATTGAAACATTTGAGGTTTTAAAAGGCAAAAAGGTTCACGACCTGCTTGAAGTTAGCGTTGAAATTGTAAAACAGATGCTTATTTTAAGCGGAGACGGGGAGAGTGCGGAAGAAAGGATTTACAAAGCGATTGAAAACGGAAGCGCATTGAAAAAGTATGCGGAATGGATTGAGTTTTCAGGTGGCAATCCTAAAGTTATAGATGACTATTCTCTCTTTCCTTCCTGTCAAAACAGAGTTGAAATACTATCAGAGCAAATGGGATATGTAAAAGAGATAGATTCCTACAAACTTGGGATGTCAGGTGTTTACCTTGAAGCGGGAAGGCTTAAAAAAGAGGACAAAATAGATTACGGCGCAGGCATTGTTTTAAACAAAAAGGTAGGGGATTTTGTTGAAAAGGGAGAGCCTCTATTAACAATGCACTTTAACAATACAAGGATTTCCCTTGAAGAGATAAAATCACTTGCAAAAATCGCTTTTAAATTTTCAGAAGAAAAGGTTGAGAGGCCGAAGAGGATTCACAATATAATCAGATAAGTTTAACAATCTCTTCAAGGTATTTTGCGTCAATCTCGTCAAATGAGTTTAACCTGTCGGAATCAACATCTAAAACTGCGAAAACCTCTTTTTCCTCATTGAAAAGAGGGACAACTATCTCTGATTTTGACCTTGAATCGCAGGCAATATGCCCGGGGAATTTTTCAACATCTTCAACAATTACTGTTTTTTTAGTGTTAACAGAATGCCAGCAAACACCTTTGTTTTTTTCAAGAACCTGACAGGCTACCGAGCCCTGATAAGGCCCAACAATCAACTCGCCATCAACCACTCGGTAAAATCCGCACCAGAAAAAGTGAGGCTGCTTTGCCTTTAACACGGCAGCAACTGTTGCCATTTTCGCAATCTTGTCATCTGTTTTTGTTAAAAGGGATTTCAACTGCTCTAAAACTCTTAAATACCTTTTTTCTTTCAGGTTTTTTGCCATTGTTCACTCTTTTTAAAGGGTATAAAAAAATGGTGCACCTGGCAGGATTCGAACCTGCGACACCAGGATTAGGAATCCTGTGCTCTATCCTGCTGAGCTACAGGTGCACGCCGCTTTAAAATAATAGAAATTTTTGAGAAAATTGTCAACCAAATTTAGTATTTTAATTGACAAATAAACTTTTTCTCTTGAAAATAAATAATGAAGTCATAATAAGGAGGAAGAAATGAAGTTTAATTCAGTAGAAGAAGTTTTAGATTTTGCCATAATTGAAGAGGAAAAAGCCCACGATTTTTATATGGAACTTGCCAAAAAGACAAAAAAGGCGTGGATGAAAAAGACTTTTGAGCAGTTTGCACAGGAAGAGATGGAGCATAAAGCCCTTCTCTTAAATGTAAAGGCAGGGGGCGAATTAAAGCCTGTTGAAGGAAAAATACTTGACTTGAAAATACTTGAAACCCTGAAAGATGAAGACATTACAAACCTTGAAGAGGTTGATTACGAAGACGCTTTAAAGATTGCAATGCAGAAAGAAAAAGAGGCATACCTTCTCTACATGGGTCTTGCTGATCAGGTTGAAGACGCAAACATAAAAAACCTGTTTTTAAGGCTTGCTCAGGAAGAAGCAAACCACAAACTCCGCTTTGAAACCGAATACGACGACTATGTCTTGAGGGAGAATTAAGTTCTTTCTTGATTTGAGATTTTGAATTAGAAATTAGGGATTGTGGAAGTTAACCCCTCGTTTAGAGGGGTTTTTTGTTTTAAAAATGTATGTTAAAATATAAACAAAAAGAAGGTAATTATGGCTATAATAGAAGAAACTTTCCTAACCATTAAAGAAGCCTCACAGCTGTCTCTTATACACATCTGACGCT
>WFPG01000139.1 GCA_015487755.1 Acidobacteriota bacterium | reverse complement strand
GTAAAATCAGAATATAAAAACTTTAGAGGTGAGAAGTGAAAAAGATAAGTTTTTTTGCAATACTTGTTTTTCTGATATCCTGTTCTTCAAACACTTTGAAAAAAGACTATGTAAAAGCCCTTATTTTAAAAGCGGAAAACGAAAGGAATGCCGTTTGTTTGAGAAAAGCCTACTCCAAAGCGGGAAATGATAAAAAACTTATAAAAAAAATTGCAATAGCAAGCGGGAGAATTCCCGATTTTTACACCTACAAACTTATTGCAGAAAAATTCGGGAAAAACAAAGAAATTGCCGATGCCCTTGCGGTGGCCTCAATGTTTCCCGGTTTTAATGTCCCTAAAAAAAAGGTGGTTAAGGTTTTAAGCAATTTAAGTTTTTCTGGCAATGTGGCTATGGCAATGCTTAATACCAAAGACAAAACAGCCTTCAACATTGTTCTAAACAGAAACAAAATTCAGAAAAACAGATACGGCAAAGACATTGCCTTTAACCTCTGGAGGGCGGGAAAACTTGTGAGCGATAAGACACTGAAAGATTTTTATAAAACAAACCCTTATGAAACAGTTTACTCGCTTTACAGATTGAAGAAAAAAGGCATTGCAAAAGCGGAAGATTTGCTAAATGCGGACATAAACACAAAGTTTTATGCAATGTTTGTTGTTGACAACCCTGAAAAACTTTTAAATGAAAATAAATGGCAATTAAAGGTTGCTTTAATCAGGACGAAAAACAATCTAAAAACAGCAAAAATGTTTTTAAACGATTCAAACCCACTTGTAAAACAGGTAGCAATTGAATTCTATCTAAAAAACGGCGGCAAAGTATCACAGATTGATTTAAACTCTTTAAACCCCGCACAAATTGAAGTTGCCCTTCCGTTTGTTAAAAACAAAGCCAAAATTGAAAAAATCTTTGATAAAGGCGGTTTTTACTCCTATGTTGCCGCACCCTATATGCCTGAAAATGCTTATGAAAAGGTGATGAAATCAAAAATCTCTTATTACCAGAAATTGAAATACATTGAAAAGGTTAAAGGAAAAAACTCCGCAATGGAAATTGCAAAAGAGATGTTTAAGAAAAACGGAGAAACTACTGTTACTGCATACTTAACGGAAAAACTTGAAGAGGGAAAATTGAAAAAAGAAGAATTGCTATCTCTGGTGCAAAATAGCCAGAAAAAATACATTTCATTTTTGATAGACGCAGGCATTGTTAAATTCAATCCTCAAAGCCGCCCCCTTGCTTATTACATTGCAAAAATTAAACAATCTGAAAAATTAACCAAATTTATAATTGAAACTAACAAAGGCAAACTTGAATGTGAATTCTTTCCAGAATATGCCCCTTTAACCTGCTTGAACTTTTACAAACTTGCAAAATCAGGCTACTACAACGGTATATTCTTCCACAGGGTAATCCCCGGCTTTGTGGCTCAGGCAGGAGACCCGACAGGCACGGGATACGGCGGCCCCGAATATTCAATAAGGTGCGAATACAATATGCTTGAATACAACGAAGAAGGTATTATAGGAATGGCGCTTGCAGGCAAAGACACAGGGGGAAGCCAATTCTTCATAACCCACATAGCCACCCCCCATTTAAACTACAATTACACAATCTTTGCAAAACTAACCGACGGCTTTTCCACCCTCTCCCAAATCCCCCGCTTCACAAGGATAAAAGAGGTTAAAATTAAAAATTAAAATCAATTAAGGGGGCGTTTAGCCCCCTTTTTTGTTAGTAGTGGTATGCTTTTGTGAAGAGGTATCTGTCTTGATTTGAGCCGCAAATGTTTAGGCCTAATATGCTTCCACCGGTGGATTTTGCATAAACTCTCTCAACTGTTTGCCCGTTTAGGTTGGGGAATATGTTTTCAATTAAGTCTGCCATTTTTGTGTGAGGGTTGAGGGTTATGTTTGCGGTGTCTATTACCTGTCCGTTAGAGTAAGCATCTAAGGTTACCTGTACACTGCTGTCGTTGGGGTTCATTATTGCTATTCCCCACCACGTTAGCACATCTGCCCGATAGGCCGGAAGGTTGAAAAACAGTTCATAACTTTTTTCGTACCCGTTTATGAGAAATTCTGCGGTGGCACCTGTTGTTTGAAACATATAAGATAGCCTTACAACTAAATCACTTCCGCAGTTTAATACTTCTCCGCAGTCAATATTCTGGTCGGCATAGTCGTTTAAAAGAACCGTAAGATTGGAGTTTGCAGGTATTGTTTTTTGTTCGTTTACCACTTCGTTTCCTTCAGAGTATAGTTTTAGATTAACGGTAATATCCTGGTCTGTCGGGTTGTCCATTATAAGGTAGGTGTTCCAGTAGCCGTTAATATCAATATGGGGGAGATACCTTATATCGCCTTTGTACCCATTGTAAACTGCCGGAGTAAAAAGCAATTGAGAATTGCCGTTCCCTGATATGGTAATCCCGCTTACAAACCCGTTTGATTCTATATCTATTTTTGCTATGTTTTTCCAATTTGTTTCTGTAAATATGTTTGATAAAACAGAGGCTTCCCTTGCCATGGGTTTTTGATTGAAGTTTTCGCTCTCTAATTTGTTTCCGTTTTTATCGTAAGCAGATAGTGTTAAATTCACGGTATCATTCTCACAGTTTGAGGTTGCAAACCCCATCCATGTTAGGCGTTCGGCAAGGTATTGGGGAGTATATAATGTCAGGTTTTTAAAATATCCGTAGCTTAAAGGAAATTCTGCAATTCCGTGCTCTTCCGTGTGGTGGTAAGAAACCTTAAACCCTAAATACCCGGTGAATGGCATACAGATTTCTCCGCTCTGTCCCTTTGTTAATGGAAAGGCTATTTGTTTTTTTGCCTCTATTAACTCTTTTTTGTCTTCAATTTTTATCCCGTCATTTATTGAATACCTGAAGTAAGTATTGTCCTCTCCAAGGTTATCTACTATAATGTTTGTTTCCCAGCCCCAAGTGGTTGCAATGTGAGGAATGGAAAATGAAATTCCAAATGCTGCAAGGGGTGCTTTTCCTTCTTGAGATACAAATAGATAATCCGAACCGAAAGCAATTCCATTAACTGATGCATCAAGTATGTATTGGGTTTCAAATTTATCGGTATTGCTGTTTCTGGTAAATATAAATGTTTGGGGTAAAGATGAATTTACCGCATAATAAGAGCAAACCACCATTTCATTTTGGGGCATCTGTTTTGTGAAAAGGTTTAGTGAGTATATATTTGAACCTCCAGAGATTTCAATTTCTTGAACTTCTTCAGGATTTACCGGGTCATTTAGTTTTAAAACCTTTAATATTTTTGAAGGGCTTGTTGGCCAGCAGATTAAATAATTGTTTATTCCTGTTAGTTTCTTTGCTGGAACTGTATCATTTACCACTACAGGGTTTGTTTTGTCTGAGATGTCTATAATAAACTTTCCAATGTATAAGTAATTGTTGTAATAGTAAAGTGATGTTTGCTGGGATTCCGGGATATTGTCGCTAACAAGTTTTTGAGGTGATGCTATATCTGATAAATCAAATACAGAAAAAGTGCTGTATCCGTCAAAACAAAACAGGTAGGGCGAATTGTAGTAAACAATTTTCATGGGTGCTGATAGTGTGCTGACATACAAGGGATTTTCAGGGTCTGTTATATCAGTAATTACACATTTGCCGGAATCGTAAATTAAAAGGTAATCTGTTGAGCCTTTATTTGTTGTTTGGGTAATTTTTTTCAATCCGAAAGGAAAGAAAATCTTATAGTTTATAGAATCTATTTTAATCAATTCCGGGAGTCCTTCTTCGTTTATACGGTAAATGGCTATGCCTTTTCCCCAGCAAGTTGTATATAAATAGTTGTTTTTTGTTTCTATATCACTTTCGTTTTTAAAGTCGCTGTAATCTAAACTTCCTATAATTGCTGAAGTTCTGTCTGTCTCATTGATTGTAAAAATTGCTTTTTTGTCTTTATCGTCTAATGCAAAAAGTTTATATTGCCCACCGCCGAGGTTTTTAAAATAGTAAAGATAGGGGGTTAGGGTAAGGGCTGTGCTTTCCCAATTTATTGTTGACGGGTTTGCAAGTTCTGATTTTTCACAAAAGAGGAGCTCTGAGCCGTTGATAAACACTATGTTATTTTCAAGGTTTTCTGCACCTTGTAAGTATGTTTGTCCGCTTCTAATTTCAACAGGTGCAGGTATATTTTGAGGGTCTGACAGATTGATTAAGGATAAATTTCCGTTTTTGTAGTTTAAGATAAGGTTGTTATTATCTGCCAGAAAGGTATAATTTAAATTATCAATCGGCATAGAGGTAATTAAAATCGGGTTGTAGGGGTCGTTTATGTTCCATATTTCTACCCCGTTTAAAGTAGAGGATGTTACAAGGTATTTATCTGTTATGTAAATAGCCTGCACTGCGTTAAAAGAGCCTTCAACTCTTGAAATTTCTGAAGGGTTTTCAGGGTCTTCAAGGGATAAAAGCAAAGCTGAACTGTTTACTACTCCGCCCAGTGCAAGGATATTGTCATAAATATTGATTGAATATATATAAGAAAAGGCTCCGTCAAGAGGATAAGATTTTATATACGATATTTCGGGAAGGTTGGATAAATCAAAGATTAACAAAGCCTCTCTTTTGGGGATGTACAAATAATGGCCGTAAACAACAGGTTTTATATACAAGCCTGCTATCTGGAAGTTAAAATCCTGGTGAAATGCAAACTCAAATTTATCGTTTGCTATTGAATATACACATATATCCCCGTAAAGGGAAACGGTTATTGCATAATTATTGTATATTGTCATGCCTTTGAAGTATCCGAAATGAATAGGTTCTACCATTCCCATCTTGTAGGTTGTTCCCAAACATATGTTAGTGAAAAAAAGTAAAAAAATCCCCACTATTACCATTTTGTAAAATAAAATCTTCATTTTTTTGCCTCCAAG
>WFPG01000138.1 GCA_015487755.1 Acidobacteriota bacterium | reverse complement strand
TTCTTTATCTAAGTGAACATCCAACTGTGGGTAAGGTATTGAAATACCGTTTTTATCAAACTCAAGTTTAACATTTTCCATAAGATAAAAGTAAACATCCCAGTAATCTGAAGGCCTTACCCATGCCCTTGCCTGAAGGTTAACCGCATTATTTCCCAATTCAAAAACAACAACCTCAGGGACAGGCTCTTTTAATACCTTTTCATTATTTTCTGCTATCTTTAAAATTAATTCTTTTGCCTTTTTTAAGTCGTCGTCATAACTAATACCAAAAACAATATCAACCCTTCTTTTATCTTCTTTTGTAAAATTAAAAATTGCATTGTTAGTAATTGACGAATTCGGAATATAAATAACTTTGTTGTCTAAAGTTTTCAATGTTGTATGAAAAAGCCCAATCTCCTCTACAACACCCTCGTCTCCTCCTATTTTAACATAATCCCCTATGGTAAAAGGCCTGAAAATCACAAGCAATATCCCGGAAGCAAAGTGTGAAAGGGAATCTTTTAAAGCGAGGCCTATTGCCAAACCTGCCGCACCGATTATAGTTACAAGAGAGGCAACATTAAAACCCAACCCGGTTAAAACTGAAAAAATTATAACAATCACAAGAGAATAAAACACTAATTTCCTAATTAATTCAGTAACAGCCTTGTCTATATTTCTTTTCCTCATTACAGTTGCAACAAACCCTGCTACTTTGGCACTCAGGAAAAGGCCAATCACAAGAAAAATAAGATATTTAACCAAAGTTAAGCCGTTTAATTGAAACCAATCGACAATGCTTTGAATCATTTTCTGCAAATTCATTTTTGCCTCCTGAATTACTATTTAAAATTATACCATTAAAACAATTATTTGAAAAAAAGGGGGAAATTGGATAATATTCAAAGTCTTTTTATACAAAGTCTATTTAGAATGAAAAATCAAATCCTGAGAAAAAAACTCCCTTTGCCTCTTTTCCGACATTGTCTTCTCTCATATAGCCTATATCAAGTTTCACCTTTTTATTAAGTTCAACCTTTGTCCCGGCGTATATCCTGTTTCTTGAAAGCCTATTGCCTAACGAAGAAAATTGAGGCTCAACAGAAAAATAGGGGGTGCAGGTGCAATTAAATATGCTTATTCTGCATGAAACCTTTAATAAAAGGCGAAGCCTGTACCTTGCCTTTTCCAGAGAGTGCTTAAAATGCCTTCTTTCAAGCCTTTCCCTTACGGTAAATTTGTACTTTTTTGTTAACCTTAAACTCCTGACTAAATCAACAAAAAACCTCTCTTCAATCAATCCACCCCTATGCTGTTCCTGTTTGTAATTTAAGGAAACACTGTATTTACCTATCTTTTTTCCAAAACCGCCGACCCAATTCCTGACACATAGGCAGTCAAAGTAATGCTCTGTATATTTATGCTGCTCAGATAGGGTTATGAAATACCCGTTTTTAAGGGAGTATTTAAATTTATTTGAAAACCATTGCTGGTGAGATGTTACCGTACTTGAAAAAGCAAATAACGAAAACATCAAAAAAATAGAAATTAACAAATTCTTCATCTTTACCTTAATTAATGAGAATGGTTATGGTTTTTTATAGGGGATTTATCGTCATCCCTGTTAAATTCCTGCTGAAAAGTAGTATGGGTTATCCCGAAATTTTCCCTTAAAAACCGCTCCAGTTCCTCAATCTTTTTAGTTGCTTCTTCAAGGCTTAAATTCTCCTTAAAATCAATGTGCGCTTCCAGAAAAACCTCATGGTCGCTTAATCGCCATAAGTGGATGTGGTGAATATTGTCTATATAATCAAACTTTTCCATTTCAGATTTAATCTCGTTTAAGTCAATGTTTTCCGGTGCAAAGTGCATTAAAACTTCTATTGTCTCCTTCACAAGGGCAAAAGATACTTTGATAAGGTAAAGAGCAATTAAAATTGATATAATCGGGTCAATATAAAACAATTTCCATTTAAGCATTACAATCCCGCCTACAAAAACGGCAATTGAAGTCATCACATCAGTTAAAAGGTGTAGGTAGGCTGACTTTACATTCATGCTTTTTTTAGAATCCTCTTTTATTATCAACACACTTAAATAGTTGAGAACAATACTTAAAAGGGCAAGGTAAATTACAATTGTAGACTTAACAGGTTCGGGGTTAATCAACTTTAAAACAGCGTGATAAATAAGAGACAAAGCGATACCCACCAAAGCTGCGGAATTAAAAAGTGCTGCAAGAATTTCAGCACGTTTATAACCGAATGTTTTCCTTTCATCTGCATCTTTACTTGATAAAATATTGGCAATCCAACTTACCACAAGCGCAACAACATCGGAAAAGTTGTGTAAAGCATCACTTAAAAGGGAAAGTGAGCCGGAAACAATCCCGCCAATTACCTGAGCCACCGTTATAAAAATGTTAATCAAAATTGTAATAAAAAGCCTCTTTCCGCTTACTTCGTTATGCTGATGAGAATGACTCACTTTCCCCTCCTATTTAAAAGTAACTTTTCAATTATTTTTATTATCTATCAACATGATAATTTATGCAATCCACACAAACAGGCTTGCCGTCTTCCATTTTAGCGTAATTTTCAGCCATAACATGGCCGCATACAGAACACTCAACAAGGTTAAAGCACGGTTTTTTCTTCTCAATTTTAAAATCAAAAGGCCCTTCTATCTCTACCACGTCTTCAAGTTTTAGGGAAAAAGGCCTCTTAAAACCGGGTTCTGCAATCTCTGAGGGAATGTCGGTAGGGTTAACCCCTTTGCTTCTGTACTCGGTTATAAAAGGTGCGGAAAAAGCCTTTCTTAAAACTTCGTTTTTTAATGTCACTTTAACAGCCTTGCCTGCTTTCTTGTCAATCAATAAAAATGTCCACTTACCTTTAGGCTCTTTTTTCATTACGCCCTTTCCGAACGTGCAACCTGTTGCAAACTGAACCCCGTCTGCAAAACACCCTGCCGCATGGCCGTTGCCTGTGTTAATAATTACCATTTTATCCATATTCCTTTCCCTTTCAGCACCTAATGCCTTTAACGCAGCAAGGCCTGCCACATAGCCCATAGGCATACCGCCGCAAACATGTCCGTGAATATTTAATGCAGAGTACAAAAATTCTTTTTCATTTTCATTAAGCCCTTCAATTGAGTTTACAATTGCACGATGCTTATCAAACATAAAAACCTCCTAAAACTATTTTGCAAAAATTATGTCTTTAATAATCAGTATGAAAGCCACAATGTATAAAACTATGGCAAAAACCTTTTTAACCGCACCGCCTTTAAGTTTGGTAGCCATAAAGTTTGAACCTAACTGGCTTCCAAGAAAAACAGCAACAACGCACTCTCCCCATAGCAACCAATCAGGCTTAGCGGCAATTGCAATATGGGAAACAAAACTTGACACACCTGAAAAGGTAACCGCAAGGGCAGAGGTAGCCGCAGCAGCCTTTGCGTCAATACCTGCCATGTAGAGCAGAGGGACAACAAAAGAGCCTCCACCCCTGCCAATCAAACCTGCAAGAAACCCCAGCCCGCTGCCACCTAACAGGCCGAGATAGGTTCTGTTTTTCCCGCTCATTTCATTTTTCGGCTGCCACCCTATCCACATCAAGGTTGCAGAAATAAGGGTAAACAAAGCAAAAATAAAGATAAGAAACTTTGTGGGGACAATTTTAGAAAAATATGCGCCAACAGGGGCAAACAAAAGCATTGTTATTCCAAACAACAGCCCCACCTTCCAGTCTATCAACTTCTTTTTTGCATAGGTAAATGTCGCCGAGCCTGAATTTACAACATTTAATAGCATACCTAATGGGATAGCCTGAGTTTTAAAATCCAGCCCAGCCCAGAAAAGAACAGGAATGTAAATCTGAGAGCCGCCCATTCCAAGCATTGAAAAAACAAAGGCAATAGCAAAAAACAACAACGGAATCCACCACATACTAAATCTCCCTGTAATTTAATTTGCAACTTTCCCTGCTGACCTTCTCCACTTTGTCAAGAAGGGTTTTAAAATCTTCATTTTCCTTTAATTCTTCAAGTAAAGTGTTTAAAACCTTTCTTACAAAACTTTCCTTTGAAAGGCTGTAAACAATCCATTTCCCGTCTCTCTCTTTTTTTACAACACCAGCATTTAGCAAAACCTTTAAATGGCTTGAAATTGTTGAAAAAGAAACAGGAAGTATATCCACAATCTCGCAAACGCACATCTCCCTTTTCTCTAACATTAAAGTAATTGCAAGCCTATTCGGCTCCCCCAACGCTTTAAATATTTGAGAGTAATGCTCAAGGTAATTCATTGTTGGTTTCTCCATAAACCCTTTTTTTAAAATAAAGGGCAAGGTCAACAAGCAAAATCATAACGGGAACCTCAACAAGGGGGCCTATAACCGCCGCAAAAGCCTCCCCTGAATTTAACCCGAAAACGGCAACCGCAACAGCGATAGCCAACTCAAAATTGTTTGATGCGGCAGTAAAACTTAAAGTGGTATTCTGCGGGTAATTTGCCCCGGCCTTTCTTCCCATGTAAAAGGAAACAAGAAACATTATTACAAAGTAAAAAAGCAAAGGTATGGCTATTCTTACAACATCCACAGGTATCTGGACTATCAATTTCCCCTTTAAACTGAACATAACTACTATAGTAAATAGTAAAGCAATCAAAGTAATAGGGGAAATTTTCGGGACAACCGTTTTGTGGTACTTTTCCTTACCCATAGCCTTAACCCCGATATACCTTGTTAATGCCCCTAAAATAAAGGGAATGCCAAGGTAAATAAAAACACTTTTTGCAATCTGCCCCATTGTTACATTAACCTCAATACCTTTAAGCCCCAACTTTTGAGGAAGGACAAGCAAAAACACATAGGCGTAAACCGAATAAAATAGCACCTGAAAAATTGAATTAAAAGCAACAAGCCCCGCCGCATACTCTGTATCTCCTTTTGCAAGTTCATTCCAGACTATTACCATCGCTATACACCTTGCAAGCCCTATTAGTATAAGGCCGTTCATATAGGCGGGATAATCCCTCAAAAACACAATAGCGAGTATAAACATTAGAATAGGCCCTACAACCCAGTTTTGAATAAGGCTTAAAGTCAACACCTTCACATTTTTAAAAACATCGGGCATTTCTTCATACTTAACCTTTGCAAAAGGGGGATACATCATCAAAATCAAGCCTAATGCTATAGGAATATTTGTGGTGCCTATTGAAAACCTGTTTATAAAATCCTTAAAAGAAGGCACAAAGTAACCTAATGCAACTCCAAATGCCATTGCGGAAAAAATCCATAGTGTCAGGTACCTATCAAGCAAGGAGAGTTTCTTTGCAACACTTTCAGTCATAGCTCCTCCTGAATAATCATACGAAGTTCGCCTTTAACAAAATTCTTTATCAAATCCCTAACCTTCCTGAATTCGGACAAAATTTCCTCAATATTGCCTTCCGCTTTTGCCGGGTCTTTGAACCCCTTGTGAAAGACAAAGGCCTTTTTCAAGTATGCAGGGCAATTTTCATGTGCGTCTCCGCATAAGGTTATAACAAAGTCAAAATCAATATCCCCCAATTCATTAAGGGTTTTTGAGTAATGCCCGCTCATATTTACTCCGTCTTCTTCCATAACTTTTAGCATATATGGGTTTAAACCGTGTTTTTCAGTGCCTGCAGAGTAAACATCAACCATATCACCTAAAAACAACTTACCGTATCCTTCAGCCATCTGGCTTCTACAAGAATTTCCCGTGCAAAGGAAAAGGAGTTTTTTCTTCATCATCCCCCCTAAACATTTTTACATTTTTATAAATATCAAAATGTTTTAAAAAAAGCAATAAAAAAAGCCCCTGAAAGGGGCTATTTTATTCTGAAATAATTATCGGGCTTTTCAACGACCTGATGTACTTTTTATAAAACTTTCTATAGGTTTTGTAATCTTTTTGCGGAACTATCATTTTTTTACGAACATACTTTGCGGTTGCAACAATCCGTCCGTCTTTTTGTGTAATTTTTCTCTCAAAAAAGAAATAAGGATTATCAAGCGTAATATCTTCGGGTAATTTAACGATTTTTGCTCCTTGAGGCAATTCCCATTCAGCCCTTCTC
>WFPG01000137.1 GCA_015487755.1 Acidobacteriota bacterium | reverse complement strand
GTTTAATTAACGGTAAATTACCAGTAAAACTTATAAATGGTGATAATGCTCACTTAAAAATTTTAATAAAAAATATTAGAGTTGCTCTTTATCTCTTTTTTTCTTACAATCAGGGAGAAAAAAGTAAAGGGAGAAGTTTATGCCTAATGTAAGGGTTTGCTCTGAAGTAGGAATATTAGAGAAAGTTGTAATTCATTCGCCCGGTAAAGAAATAGAGGTGATGACGCCTGAGACGGCGCAGGAAGTCCTCTATAACGATATACTGACTTTGCCTGTTGTAGCGGAAGACCATAAAGGGTTAAAGAATGTTCTTAAAAAAGTAACAAGGGTTTATGAATTAAAAGATTTATTGAAAGATGTTTTAAACGACGAAAAGGTAAAAAGGGATTTTGTCATTACCATTACCGGCCTTGAGGGAAGGGCTGACTTGGCAGATTATTTAATGTCTTTTAGTGCAAAAGAACTTGCCGACGCCGTTGTTTACGGTGTTAAAGAAAAAAAGGATACTCTTGAAAAGTTTTTATCCAATAAAACTTATGCACTCCCTCCCCTTCCCAATCTATATTTTACAAGAGATATATCGGTGGTTTTTAGAGGAAAGGTTATAACAGGCTCTATGGCAAATAAAGTTAGAATAGGTGAAGCGGTAATAGCAAGGTTTATCTATAAACATCACCCTGAATTTAAAAGCGAGGGATTTATTTTTGACGGAATTCTGGAAGGAAATGAAAAAATAACTATTGAAGGCGGAGATTTTCTTGTTATTGATAAAGATGTTGTAGCAATTGGTGTAAGCGAAAGAACGACTCCCTCAAGCATAGATATCTTTGTTGAAAGGATGAAAAAAGAAGTTGTTGACGAGGAGTTTCATATATTTGCCGTTGTTTTGCCTAAAGAAAGAAGCACCATTCACCTTGACATGGTTTTTACAATGGTTGATAAAGATAAATGCGTATGCCATTATCCCTATCTTCTGGGAAAAGAAAAGTTAAGGGTTATCCATATTAATATAAAGCCTTCAGGTGAGGTTTCTATAAAAGAAGAAGGTTCTCTTCTTGAAGGTTTAGAGAAAGTAGGCGTTAAACTGGAACCTATAATTTGTGGAGGTTCAGATCCGGTTAATCAGAAAAGGGAGCAGTGGTTATCAGGGACAAACTTTTTTGCCTTTGCCCCGGGTAAAATAATCGGTTATGCCTGCAATTACCACACTTTTAGAGAACTTGAAAAGGCAGGGTTTAAAACTGTTCATGTTAATGATGTAATAAATGATAAAATAGATGTAACCCAATATGATAGAGTAGCAATAGGTATTGAAGGGGCTGAACTTGCAAGAGGGGGTGGGGGAGTTAGGTGTATGACAATGCCTGTGAAAAGAAAACCTATAAAAATAAGAGGTTAAGCAATGAAAATAGCAATAGGCTCTGACCATGGTGGATTCAAACTAAAAGAAGTGATTAAGGAATATTTAATAAAAAAAGGATATGAAATTTCAGATTTCGGTTGTTATTCGGAAGAAAGCGTTGATTACCCTGATTACGCTGAAAGAGTAGCAAAGGCTGTTTCAAATGGTGAGTATGATTTAGGGGTTTTGATGTGCGGAACAGGGATAGGGATTTCTATAGCCGCAAACAAGGTCAAGGGCATAAGGGCTGCCCTCTGTCACGACGGATTGACGGCAAGGCTTGCAAAGCAGCATAATAATGCAAACATAATCTGTATGGGGGGAAGAACCACAGGGATTGAGACCGCAAAAGACATTATAGACAACTTTCTGGAAAGTAAATTTGAAGGCGGAAGGCATTTGAGAAGGATTAATAAAATAAAGGATATAGAAAATTCTTAAAAGGAGAAAACCATGAAGATTGAAGCATTGAAAAAAGTTGACCCTGAAGCATTTGAGGCTTTGGTGGGGGAAACATTAAGGCAAGAAAATAACCTTGAGTTAATTGCTTCCGAAAACTATGTTTCTGAAGCGGTTTTAGAAATGGCAGGTTCTGTTTTTACCAACAAATATGCGGAAGGCTATCCCGGAAGAAGGTATTACGGCGGATGCGAATTTACCGATGTTGTTGAAAGGCTTGCAAGGGAGAGGGCTAAAGAATTGTTCGGTGCCGACCATGCAAATGTTCAGCCTCACTCCGGTTCTCAGGCAAATATGGCTGTTTACTTTACTGTATTAAACCCGGGAGACAAAATCCTCGGAATGGATTTATCCCATGGCGGCCACTTAACTCACGGACACCCTTTGAGCTTTTCGGGAAGGTTTTTTGAGGTTGCGTCTTACACTGTGAACAAAGAAACAGAAATGATAGATTATAACGAGTTAATGGAAACTGCGAAGAGGGAAAAGCCTAAACTTATTATTGCAGGCGCAAGTGCATATCCGCGAATTTTAGACTTTAAAAAATTCAGGGAAATAGCAGATGAAGTCGGCGCATATCTGGTGGTTGACATGGCTCATATTGCAGGGCTTGTTGCTGCGGGAGAACACCCTTCACCTGTGCCTTATGCAGACTTTGTTACGACAACTACCCACAAAACATTAAGAGGCCCGAGAGGCGGTTTGATTCTCTGCAAAGAAGAATATAAGAAAGATTTAAACAGAAACCTTTTCCCAGGTATTCAGGGAGGCCCCCTTGTTCATATAGTTGCTGCAAAAGCGGTTGCATTAAAAGAGGCTATGACTGAAGAATTCAAGCAGTATCAGAAACAGGTTAAGGCAAATGCCAAAAAACTTGCTCAAGAGCTTGCGGACAGAGGTTTAAGGATAGTTTCAGGCGGCACTGACAACCACCTAATGCTTGTTGATGTTACCTCAATCGGGTTAACGGGAAAAGTTGCCGAAAAAGCCCTTGACCTTGCAGGAATAACGGTTAACAAAAACACTATTCCTTTTGATAAAAACAAGCCTCTTATTGCAAGCGGAATAAGGATAGGAACACCTGCGGTTACCACAAGGGGTATGAAAGAAAAAGAAATGGAAGAAATAGCCGAATACATTGTAGATGCTTTAAAACATACCGAGGACGAATCTTACCTTGCTAAAATCAAAGAAAAGGTGACAGCCCTTACAGACAGATTTCCTATGGGGTATAAAAAAATAGTCGGGATTGATTAAAATGTCCAGGCCGAGTTGGGATGAGTATTTTATTGAATTGGCATACTTTGTAGCGCGCCGTTCAACCTGTACAAGAAGGCAGGTCGGAGCAGTAATTGTAAAAGACAAGCATGTCCTTGCAACGGGTTATAACGGTGCGCCCAAGGGTATAGCCCATTGCCTTGATACCGGCTGTTTAAGGGATAAGTTAGGCATCCCTTCAGGTACCAGGCATGAGATATGTATGGCTTCCCATGCGGAGCAAAACGCTATAATTCAAGCGGCGTATCACGGCATAGCCATAAAAGGTTCGGTTATCTATTGCACCACTCACCCATGCTCAATATGCGCTAAAATGATTATAAATGCGGGGATAAAGAAGATCTTTTTTGTTGAGGGCTATCCTGATGATTTAGGGAAGAAACTGCTTGACGAAGCGGGAATAGAAAGGGTTAAACTTTCAAAACCAGAGCTGTTTGATAGATAAAATTGTGAACCCCTATTTTGGTTCTTTGAAAAAATGAATAATAAAAATATAATTTCGGGTGATTAAAATCACTTTCGATATCAAAAAATCACATTTTTTTTTAATTTTTTGTTGACTTTGCAAAATCAATAGATTATATTTATGACAGTTATGATGGGAATGAAAGGAAAAGGAAAATAGGTAAATTTTGTTATTAACAGAAATTTTTAGGTAAACAGGGGAGGTGATAGTAGGAAGTAAGGTATTGAAAGAGAGAAATTTAAGGTTTTTCGTATAACTAAAATTACTATGAGGAGGTAAGTTTGATGAAAAAGTTATTAACAACCTTGTTTGCGGTATTTGTGGTAGTTTCCGCATTCGCAACGGTGGATGTGCAGACTACTACACCAAATGTTTATTATCAAGGCGCTTGTGAGCGTGTAGGTACAATGAAGTTTGTTGTTGCAAATGATCAGGATTATCAGAGTGCAACTTCTCAGAACTTTATCCTTGTTAAGATCCAGTTAACAGACGGTGCTACACTCTGCAAGAATATTTTTGAAGATGCTAACGGTGACCCTGCATGGGGTATTCTTGAAGTTGATGGAACTCACTGGGTATCCGGTGATGTTAAGGCTTTCGGTGCTGCTGGCGATAACGTAATTTACGTAAAGATCTGTGCAGCTCCTGCAGGAACTCCTAATGCTAACGACCAGGCATGGTTCGAATTAGGTAACACTCAGGCTGTTGGTAACTCCGGTGTTGTTTTCGACCCGCACGCTATCTGTGTAAACTTCCAGGGTTCTACATTCTCTTTGAATTCGTTCTTCCTGGTTTCAATTACTGATTACACAGTTGCTGCTGATTGTCTCGACGATACACTTGATCCGAGAAATATGGTAGGCAACGTATTAGGTACTTCTTATCAGCCTGCTAACCCGGCTATTGCTTACGGCCAGCCTGAAAGTGTACACAACTTTATTATAGGAACAACCTGCACAGTTAAAAACGGTACTGCAGATGCAGACCTTTCTGCAATTACTGCATCTGACGATGTGGTTCTTTGCCAGTGCTCTGTTCACACTGACGCTACTCAGGACACACCTGCATCTGATGAATGTTACGATCTTTACAGGGTTGGAACCCTCATCCTTAAAGACAATACATGCCAGGCTTATTTGAAAGAAGATTCAATCGGAATGCTTCCTACCGGTTCTATTATTGAGTTCTCTGTTGTAGATGCAAGCGGTAATCCTCTTGATGTTTACTTTGCACAGGCTCCTACTTTGACAACAGATGCGACAAGCGGCCTTACAGTAAGTGGGCCTACCTATGTTGGGCTTGTTGATGCTGCTGGTAATGGAGACTATTCTAATGATAGCGATAGTACTCTTTACAATGGCCTTGACGGATGCCCGAGCCATTATGACGCTTGTGTAGATACTTATGACATGTACTCAACAGTACAGTACACTGTAACTGCGGCTTCAACCGCTGGACAGGGAATTATCTATCTTGACAACTTTATGCTCGGCAGGTTAACATCTGCAGGTGCTACAGAAGCTTACTTGAAGGTTTCCTGGTACCCCGTACCTTGCGGAACTGGTAACAGCAAGGTTATTATGAAGTCATTGAAGTTCATTGACTGCCCGGATGAAACCGAATATCAGCCTACATACTATCAGGATGCACTTTACTTCCCGTACTTCCCGAACACCGGTTTCTGGTGGTCAGGTCTTGCTATTACTAACGTAAACTACTACTACAACACTGTTCTTCCTACTGTAAACTGCTACTACGGCGGACAGGGAATCGGATTCCTCGGTGTTGACCAGGATATCAATGTAACCCTTTACCTCATTGAGGAAGACGGTGACGTTTATGTTTACGATGCAGGCACATTGCCGAAATCAGGTATCTTAACAGTATTGCTCTCAGATCCTGCTTTCTCACCTGTTCTTATGAGCGGTTACACTGATGACGCTTTCGGTGATGAAAGGTTCTGGGTAGTTGCTGTAGGTACCGCAACTGTAGGCGATACACCTATCGTTCTTGACGGTTTCGGAATGTTAGGTGACGGCACACAGGCTCAGGGCTTCTTACCGAGAATCCCGACTTTCATGGATGCTACAGTAAGTGAAATGTATGGAGAATTGAATAACAAGTAATTTAAATTAATTGATAACCTAAGCCCCCTTCGGGGGGCTTTTTTTATGCCTTCCTTTGTTGTTATCCCTTTTTAAAAATCTGGTATAATTAATCAATCAGATATAAGGAGAGTTGTATGAGAAGGGATAAGTCAAAAAATCTGTTTGAAAAAGCTTTAAAATCCATACCGGGCGGAGTGGATTCCCCTGTCAGGGCTTTTAAGTCTGTCGGGTTAAACCCGATATTTATAGAAAAAGCGGAAGGGCAGTTTATATACGATGTTGACGGCAATAAATACCTTGACTTTGTTCTCACATGGGGTCCCGCAATTTTAGGGCATTCCAATGAAGAGGTTTTTAGAGAAATTAAATTGGTGGCGGAAAAAGGGATTTCATTCGGCATGCCCTCACCTTTGGAAGTGCAACTTGCCGAAAAGGTTAAATCTATGCTTCCCTATATTGATAAAATCAGGTTTGTCAATTCAGGAACAGAGGCCACAATGACTGCGATAAGGCTTGCAAGGGGTTATACTAAAAGGGATAAGGTATTAAAGTTTAACGGTTGTTATCACGGCCACCACGACGCACTTTTAGTGCAGGCTGGCTCCGGTGTTGCCACTTTCGGCATACCTTCAACCCCGGGAATCCCTGAAGATACAGTTAAAACTACTTTAACCTGTGAATACAATGACCTTGATTGTGTTAAAGAGGCTTTGAAAAATAAAGATGTTGCCTGTGTGATTGTTGAGCCTGTGGCAGGCAATATGGGTGTTGTTAAGCCTGAAGAGGGTTTTCTTGAAGGCTTGAGAAAAGTTTGTGATGAAACGGGGACTCTATTGATATTTGACGAGGTTATGGTAGGGTTCAGGATTCATTCGCAAGGTGCCTATGGTTTATTCAACATTACTCCTGATTTAGCGACCTTTGGGAAGGTAATCGGCGGGGGTATGCCTGTGGGCGCTGTAGGCGGTAAAAAGGAGATAATGGATTACCTTGCCCCTGAAGGCCCTGTGTATCAGGCGGGAACATTATCCGGAAACCCTGTTGCAATGGCATGTGGTTTGAAAACACTTGAAATATATGAAAGGGACAATGTTTTTCAGGAAATTATGAACATTGCAAAGGATTTTTATGCCGAAGTTGAGGAAATATGTTCAAAGACAAAAGGCATTTCATTTAACTATGTCGGCACTATGTTTACCCTGTTTTTCAGGGACAGAGCTCCTAAAAACCTGACAGAAGTAAACCAGTGTGACTTTGATAGGTTTTCAAGGTTTTTCAAGTTTATGCTTGATAACGGAATTTTATTGCCACCCTCTCAGTATGAGGCAAACTTCTTGTCGGTTAAACATACAAAAGCTGATTTAGAGTTGTATATAAAATTGCTGACTGAATTTGTTAAAAAAGAAGGGTTGGAGGAGGCTTAAATGGCTTACAATTTTGAAAAGGTTGAAAAAAAGTGGAAAGAAAAGTGGGAAAAAGAAAATCCCTATAAGGTTGATGTTGATAAAAACAAAAAAAAGTTTTACTGCCTTGAAATGCTTCCCTATCCTTCAGGAAGAATTCACATGGGGCATGTAAGGAATTACAGCATAGGGGATGTTGTTGCAAGATACCTTTCAATGAAAGGGTACAATGTTTTGCACCCTATGGGATGGGATGCTTTCGGGCTTCCTGCTGAAAATGCGGCAATTAAAAGGGGAGACCACCCGAGAGTGCATACCGTAAATCACATTGAAATGATGAGAAAGCAGTTAAAAAACTTAGGTTTTTCTTACGATTGGGACAGGGAAATTGCTACATGTTTTCCTGAATACTATAAATGGAACCAGTGGTTTTTCCTTAAAATGTATGAAAAAGGCCTTGCGTATAGAAGCAAAAGGTCTGTTAACTGGTGCCCTTCCTGTCAAACCGTTCTTGCAAATGAACAGGCGGAAGGGGGGAAGTGCTGGAGATGTGATTCAGAGGTTGAACAGAAAGAATTGGAGCAGTGGTTTATAAGGATTACAGATTACGCAGACAGGCTTTTAGACAACCTTGATAAACTTGAAGGCTGGCCTGAAAATGTAAAAGAGATGCAAAGAAACTGGATAGGAAGGAGCGAAGGAAGCATTGTTAAATTTAGAGTGAAAGGGCTTGAAAAGGATTTAGAGGTTTTTACCACAAGGGTTGATACTATTTTTGGCTGCACTTTTGTCTGTGTTGCCCCAAACCATGAAATAGTTAAAGAGTTTGTTGAAAAAGGGGAATTAAGCAAAGAAGTTCAGGATTTTGTGGATAAAATAAACAAAATGTCCCGTGAAGAAAGGTTGCAGACGAGTGAAAAATTAGGGCAATTTACAGGCTTTTATGCGATAAACCCTTTTAATAAAAAGGAAGTGCCTATTTACCTTGCAAATTTTGTTCTTGCTGAATACGGAACAGGTGCGGTAATGAGCGTGCCTGCCCACGATGAAAGAGACTTTGAGTTTGCCAAAAAGTACGGCCTTGACATTGTCCCTGTTATTGCACCTGAAAAGGATTTTGTTTATCAAGGCGAACTTGAAAAGGCTTATACAGAGTACGGCTATCTCATAAATTCAGGGGAGTTTACAGGGCTTAAAACAGAAGAAGCAAAAGTTAGAATGAATGAATGGCTTGAAAAAGAAGGGCTTGGTAAAGCCGCTATCACTTATAAACTTAAAGATTGGGGAATTTCAAGGCAGAGGTATTGGGGCACCCCTATTCCTATTATTTATTGTGATAAATGCGGTATTGTGCCGGTGCCTTACGAGGATTTGCCTGTTGAACTGCCTGACGATGTTGAGTTCAAAGGTGAAGGCGGTTCACCGCTTTTAACTTCTAAGACATTTCTCAAAACTAAGTGCCCAAAATGTGGAGGCGAAGCGAAAAGGGAAACCGATACAATGGATACCTTTATTGATTCAAGCTGGTACTATTTCAGGTATATAGACCCTAAAAATGAAAAAGAGCCATTCTCAAAAGAAAAAGTCGAATACTGGTCTCCCGTTGATTTGTACATAGGGGGTATTGAGCATGCCACAATGCATTTGATTTATACAAGGTTCTTCACCATGTTTATGTATGATTTAGGGCTTGTGCCTGTTGAAGAGCCCGTTATAAGGCTTCTTACTCAGGGAATGGTTATTAAAGACGGTAGGAAGATGTCAAAATCTTTAGGCAATGTTGTTGACCCTGACGAGATGATTCAAAAGTACGGGGCTGACGCAGTAAGGCTTTTCATGCTTTTTGCGGCACCTCCTGAAAAAGAGATTGATTGGCAGGACCAGGGTGCAGAAGGTGCTTTAAGGTTTCTTACAAGGGTTTGGAATTTCGGGGAAGAAAATGCCGAAATTATTAAATCTGAAGTTGATTTTGATGTAAACAAAATGTCATCAAAAGGTAAAGACCTTATTAAGAAACTTCATAAAACAATAAAGAAGGTTTCGGAAGATATTGAGGTTAGAATTCACTTAAACACGGCAATTGCCTCTTTAATGGAACTTTTCAATTCCCTATCTTCCTTCAAACCTGAAAACGACTTTGATAAAGCGGCTGTAAGGGAAACCTTTTCCGGGCTTGTAAAAATGCTAACGCCCTTTGCGCCTCATATCTGCTCGGAAATGGGGGAAATTTACGGTATTGATTTGAATAAATGGCCTGAATTTAATAAAGATTTGGCAAAAGATGACACCTTTCTTTTAATTGTTCAAGTAAACGGCAAGGTAAAAGGGAGGGTTGAGGTTGAAGTTGGAATTGACGGAGAAGAGGCTTTTTCACAGGCTTTGAAAGATGTAAAGGTAGCAAAAGCGTTAGAAGGAAAAAGTATTATAAAGAAGGTGTTCATTCCCAACAGGCTTTTGAACATAGTTGTGAAATAATGAAGAAATTTTTGTTGATTGCCGTTTTTACAATTTTTTCCCTTTCATGCGGGTATAAGGTTAAAACCTACCCGCATTATACTTTTTTCTTAAAGTCATTTAAGTTAAAAGACCCTTTTTTGCTTCAATTTAAAAAGGACATTGAGTGGGTTTTTAAGGACAAACTGTTTGAAACAGGCTTAAAAGAAACGAAAAACGGGAATAGTGATTTTATTATTTCAATTGCGGTTGAGCATTCTAAAACTTTTACCGTTCAAAGCGGAAGCGATAACAGGCAAACTGCTAAAGAGATGAGGTATAGGCTTGAATGTTTAATTAAGTTTAAAGATAAACTATATAATTTTCAGGATACAATCAGGCTTTATCCGAAATTTCCAGTAAAATCCGAATACTTTGTTGATGAAAGAAATGAATTAGGGAAAGGTTTAGCGGAACAAATTGCTTTAAGGGTTAATT
>WFPG01000136.1 GCA_015487755.1 Acidobacteriota bacterium | reverse complement strand
CCTTTATACATTGCGGCGTCAACTTTTTCTATATTCTGTATTAAAGAATAATTTGGGTCGTATTCTTTAATTCCGAGAGTTATTGATACGGGAATTAATCTTTCTTTGCAATCTATTTTTAAATTTTCTGCAGCCTTTCTCAACCTTTCTGCTACAACTATGCCCTGTTTGAGGTTTGTATCAGGCAGATAAATTAGAAACTCTTCTCCTCCCCACCTGCATAAGATATCCCCTCCTTTAAGGTTTTTCATTGCAGTTTTTGAGACTTTTTTCAAAACTATGTCTCCGCAATTGTGTCCGTATGTATCGTTTATCTCTTTAAAATGGTCAAAATCAAACATAATGAGACAGAAAGGAATGTTTTTTTCAATCATGGCAGGTATTTTTTCCTCTATTTCAGATAGAAATGCCCTTCTGTTTAATGCACCGGTGAGGGGGTCTATTTTTGATAATTGCTCTTTCGCTTTTGCATAATCTTCATAAGTGGACAAAAATGTTTGGACAAGAAGCCCCGTGCATATTGCCGTTAAAATGAAGGCAAGTATGTTGTTTACAAAACATGTTTCACTGTTAATCGGCAGGACATAATCGGGATAGTATAGTTCAAGTAGAAGAAGGATAATTGAAATTACCGCAAGTATTGAAAAGTAAAAAACTTTGGGTTTTCCTCTAAAAATAGCCATAATGCCTATAGCCTCTATGACAATGTAAAACCCTGTTCCACATGTTAACCCGCCGTCGTATTTGTGATAAACAAAAAGCAAAAGCAGAGCAAAAACAGCGACAATATGTGCGGTGGCAAAAATTCTTTTTACCCTTGCGAAATAATACAAAGTAAAAAAAATAAAAGAAGCAATAAATGTTCCTATCTCAATTATTATGTTTTCTTCTATAAAGAGATTGGTTATTGCCGTGGCAAAAAGATAGAATCCGAATATAAAAAAAAGGCTGTTTAAAATCCTGTGCCTTAATTCGAATGTTTCGTCTCCGGATATTTTTTTTAAAAAATTGAACTGCATTCAATTCCTTTCTTTAATTAAAGTTAAAAAAATTTTTGCATAGAAAAAACGATAAATCAAGACGGTATTTTAATTGGATGCAATTACCCGGTTTTTCCCTTCAGACTTGCCTTTGTAAAGGGCATTATCTATTAAAGTGAGGTTTTTATTAAGGCTTAATTCTTTTTTGTATTCCCCCACACCAAAGGTTGCGCTAATGTTTATTAGCATATTTTGATATTTTATGGGGTTTGAAGTTAGTTTTTCTTTTATCCTTTCAGCAACTTCAATAGCGCTTTGCAAATTAGCGTGAGGAAGGATAATTATAAACTCTTCTCCGCCCCATCTTCCTAAAATATCTCCGGTTCTTAATGAGAGTGCTATTAGTTTTGCCACTTCTTTTAAAACCACATCGCCTGTTATATGCCCGAACTTGTCATTTATTTTTTTGAAATTATCAATGTCTGAAAGTATTATGGAGAAGGTAAAATCTTTTTCTTTTAATGATGCTAAAAGAATTTCAAGTTTTTCAAAGATTCCTCTCCTATTTAATAACCCTGTTAAATAATCCTGTTTAGATAAAACCTCTATTGCGTTTTTTTGTTTTTCAAGCTGGCTTGCAAAAAGGACTAATAAAAAAATTGAGAAAAAAGTAGCCATAATAAAAGATAGAAATATATTTGTGGCACATTGCTCCCTTGTTAAATGGTGGAAAAAGCGAGGATATGAAAATTCAATCGTGAGTAAACAAAGCAAAAGAATAACCGCAACCGATATGTAAAATATTCTTTGCTTTCCTTTAAAAATAGAGATGATTACGGCAATTTCCATAAGAAAAAAGTATCCGTTTCCGCAAAACAAACCGCCGTCAAGGATATAAAAAAAACTAATTCCGAAAAAGGAAACCCAGATTGTAAGGTGTGCTATAAACTTCCATCTTTTTTTAACCCTTGCAATATAAAAAGTAATTGCAAAATAGATTACAAAAATAATCGCAAAAACCTGGACAATTAAAGGTTCTTTAGTAAAGTAGTTTGCTATTGAGGCAATAGATGCAAATATAGCAAAAGAAAATAAAACAACATTTAAAATTCTATGAGAGAGTTCAAAACTCTCATCCCATAAAAACCGTGTAAGAAAAGAAAACATTTTCACCCCTGCTAAAAAATGCCATCTAATTATAACTTAAAAAAAACCAAAAATAGTTATCAGAATCACAAAAATTAAAAAAGAATATCCGTTAATTTTAGAAATAAACCCTTGACTTTTTCTTTATACGGATACCACCACAACTCTTTTTGCAAGCCGAATTTGTGAACCATTACGCTTTGCATCTTTGCAAATGCCCTAACCCCTTCAATGCCGTGAACCCTTCCTATTCCGCTTTTTTTAACCCCGCCGAAAGGCAAATCCGTTATAAGGTAATTTGTAAGGCAATCGTTTATGCACATTGTCCCCGTATCAAGCAGGGAAGCAACTCTCTTTGCTTTCTTTAAATCCTTAGTCCATATTGAGCCGTTTAAACCGTAATCAAGGCTGTTTGCTATTTTTATCAAATCATCTTCGTTTTTGAATTTCATAACCCCTAAAACAGGGCCGAATGTTTCTTCATAAAAAACCTTCATATCAGGAGTGATGTCTTTTAAAATTGTCGGTTTAAAGCGGAATTTGTCAAGTTTTTCCCCGCCGCATACAAGTTTTGCACCCTTTTTCAACGCGTCTTCAATGTGGTACTCAATCTTTTGAAACTGAATAGAGTTTATTACCGCGCCTAAATCTTCTTTCGGGATTTTTTCAACTTCTTTTTTCAGCATTTCAACGAAATCATGGTAAATGCTTTCTTCAACCAGAACATTCTCAACCCCTATGCAGGTTTGCCCACCGTTGGAAATTCCGCCCCAAACAATACCTGCCGCAGCCCTTATTAAGTCCGCATCTTTAAAAACAATTGCATTGTCTTTTCCCCCTAATTCAAGAATGTAAGGGATAAGCCTTTCGGAGCACTTTTTCGCAATTTCAATTCCCACTGCAGTGCTTCCCGTAAAGCAAATCATGTCTATGTCACTCTCCACAAGTTCCCTTCCCGTGCTGCCGTCTCCCGTTGCCACACGGAAAGCATTGTCAGGTATTCCCGCCTGTTTGCATACCTCTTCAAGCAATAGGGATACCTTTGTGGTAATCTCGGAAGGCTTTAAAACAACCGAATTCCCCGCAAGCAAAGCATGAAAGAGCGGGGTGGCCGTTAAAATTAAGGGATAATTCCACGGTGAGATTATACCGACCACACCGTGAGGCTTAAACTGAACATAGCAGGAATTGTTTTTAAAATACCCGCTGCTTCTTTTTTCAGGTTTTAAAAATTTATATCCCCTTTTTGTCAAATAATGAATGTGGTTTACGGTTGTAAAAACCTCAATAATTGCATCCTGCATTACCTTTCCCGCGTCTTCCATTACAACTTTTATAAAATCTTCTTTCCTCTTCTTTATGCCTTTTAAAACATTTTTCAGAATTTTCACCCTGTTTTTTAAACCAAGTGCATTCCACTCCTCAAACCCTTTTTTTGCTATTTCAACCTCTTTCCTTACCCTTTCCCTGTCAAAGATTTCAACCTCGTAGATAAACTCACCGTTTGATGGGTTAATTTTCTTGTAAACCTTCATTTAACACCTCGTATCCGGTATGCTTTACACTTTGCTTTTTAGGCGGAATTTTTGACATAGCTCTTTCCGCCATAGCGGTTATTGTTAATGACGGGTTAACGCCTAAGTTTGCGGGGATAACGCTTCCGTCGCATATATAGACGTTTTCCTCTCCGAATAATTTGTGGTTAACATCTATAACCCCGTCTTTTTCGCTTTCCCCTATAGGGCAACCACCTAAAATATGGGCTGTTAACGGGGAATCAAAAAACACCTCGTAAATATTGCTTAACGCTATTCCCCCCGTCAATTCAGCCATTTTTTTTGCAAACTCATTTGCTTCGGGAATGTAAACCGGAGCAGGGGGTGAATCGGGATAAATATCGGTATAAAGTTTTACTTTTCCCCTGATTGTTTCCTGTGCCTTAAACCTGATTTTGTTTTCAACATCCTGCATAACGAGAAGGATTAAGCCCTGCCTTGCAAACCCTATCGGGTTTAAAACCTTTAAACTTCTTATAGGGTGTTTAATAACTTCTTTAAAAAATTCCCCGACCCTTGATTTATCCCCTTTTTTGTCAATAAGCAGTGTTGTCATAAACGACATTCCGTTTGCCCCTTTTGAATACCTTACAACCTCAATGTGGGTATTGGGGTTTATGTAAACTCCCGAGGTTATTGCAACCCCTTCGCTTATCTCCCCCTCTTTTTTTGGAACCCTAACCCCCACAAGGGATTCGCTGTTTGTCCTTACCTTTTCCCCTAACATATCGGAAATGTTGAGCCTTTCGTTAAACTTTAATTTATACATCAATTCAAGCGTGCCTATAACCCCTGCGGATATAACAAGTTTTCTCGCCTTAAAAACCTCGTTTACCTCTCCAGGCAAGGTTGAAATCTTTGTAATAATTTCAAAGTAATCTTCGTGTTTCTTTATGTCAACAACCTTTCTCTTTGAGATAACCTTTGCCCCTTTTTTAACCGCAAGGTAAAGGTAATTTTTTGTAAGCATATTCTTTGCGTTTTTTTTACAGCCTATCATACACCCGCCGCACAAATTACACCCTGTCCTGTCAGGCCCTTCCCCGTTAAAGTAAGGGTCATTATCCGTTTTGTCCTTTTCTCCGAAATATACCCCTACGTCAACATTGTAAAAGGTATCCTCAACCCCGAATTCTTTTGCGGTTTTAAAAAGCAGGTTATCGGCATTTGTTTTTACCGGGTTTTTAACCCTTCCAAGCATTTTTGAAGCGACACGGTAAAAAGGCATTAACTCTCTTTCCCAATCAATATGTTGAGGGATATCGGGGGATTGAAAGAAATTCTTTTTAGGCACAAGCAAAGTATTTGCGTAAACAAGGGAGCCGCCGCCAACCCCCGTTCCCCCTAAGATTGAAACATGCTTGAAAAAGTGAACCCTTTGATAGCCGAAACAGAATAGTTCAGGCTTCCAGAAAAATGTGAAAGGGTTGTTGTTTGTTTTGGGACTGTCTCTTATACACAT
>WFPG01000135.1 GCA_015487755.1 Acidobacteriota bacterium | reverse complement strand
GAGTTAGGGTATTGGGTGCTGGGTGAGTTGGGTATTAGGTAAATAGGTACTGGGTTTTGTTAATTCTAAATTATAAATTTTAGATTTTGGATTCTGAATTAAATAAGGATATCTCCAACAATTCCTAATTTTTTATCCAAAATCAAGAATTTCTAATTCCTAATCTCTCATTCAGAATTTCTAATCTAAAATCGTTAATATCGCTTTTATGCCGTCAAGGGCGGATGACATTATACCCCCTGCGTAGCCAGAGCCTTCGCCTATTGGTATTATTGTTTTGTGAGAGGCGCTTCTGTAATCGCTTTCCCTCTTTATCCTTAACGGTGCGGAAGTCCTTGTTTCAACCCCTATCAGGTTTGTTACATTTGATAGAAATCCCCTTGCCTTTTTGTTAAACTCAATTAGCCCGTTTCTCATATCTTTTACAACAAATTCTGGAAGCAGTTCGTGTAAGGGATATGAGTATGTTTTCGGCTTGTATGAGGAAGAGATTGTCTTCCCTGATAGTTTGCCGTTTACAAAGTCTATTCCGTGCTGTGCCGGTGCCATGTATCCCGGTATGCCTAAAGAGTATGCCTTTTCTTCTATCCCTTTTTGAAAATCAATTCCGTCTAACGGTGAGTTTTTAAAGTATGCCTTTACAGGTACTTTTGCAACAAGGGCTGCGTTTGCAAAGGGTGAGTTTCTCTTTGAATTGCTCATTCCGTTTACGCATAAGGTTTTTTCTTCGTTTACTGTAAGTATAACTTCTCCGCCGGGGCACATGCAGAATGTGTACGCTCCCCTTCCGTCTTTTCCGTTCCACGCAAATTGGTATGTTGCGGGAGGTAAACCGTAATCGTCTCTTTTGTTTTTGCCGTACATTATTTCGTCTATAACTTCCTGCGGGTGTTCAACCCTGCTTCCTACAGCAAAAGGTTTGGGCTCTAATTCAACCCCTTTTTTGTAAAGCATTTGATAGGTGTCCCTTGCTGAATGGCCTATTGCTAAAATCAGAAAGTCTCCTATAAATTCCCCGTTGTTTGTTTTTACCGTTATCTTGCAGTTTGACTGTTCAAAATCTGTAAATGTGTGGTTAAAGTAAATTTCAGCCCCGTGCTTTAACAGGTATTCCCTTGCGTTTTTGGATATTTTTATCAGTTTGTCAGTCCCTATGTGGGGTTTTGCGTCAATTTTTATCCTTTTTTTTGCCCCGAATTGAATGAATTTCTCAATTATGTAGTCTGTGTAAGGGTGGTTTATCCTTGTGGTTAGTTTGCCGTCTGAGAATGTTCCCGCTCCCCCTTCTCCGAAAAGGGGGTTGCTGTCTTTGTTTAATATTGCGTTTTCCCACAGGTTTTTAACATCTAAAGTTCTTTCTTCAACAGGCTTTCCCCTTTCAATTATTATGGGGCTTATTCCCGCTTCAATAAATGTTAATGCGGCAAATAACCCTGCCGGGCCTAATCCGACAATTATAGGTTTTATCTTTTTAGGTTTAATTTCTTTTATTGTTTCTTCAAGGCTTTTGTATTCAACAACTTTTGTGTGAGGTTGATTAAGCAGTTTTTCTGTTTCTTTGTTAAATTCAATGTGGAAGGTGTAAACCCCTTTAGGCTTTTTGCCCCTGACATCAAGAGCCCTTTTTCTTATTGAGACAAACTTTTCGTTTATTCCGTATTTTTTTGCAAGTTGTTTTACTGCTGTTTCTTCTTTTATTCCCCAATTTGCTATAAAGTTTGATATTTGAATCTTTTTCATACTGCCTTTCTTTCTTTAGGGTATTTTTTTACAAACCCGTATGTGTTTCTTCTCTGAACGGCGTCAAAGCCTGCGTCATGTATCAGCCTTATTATCTCTTCTTTTGAGATTGTGTGAGATACTCCCACGCTTTTTACAACATTTTCTTCAATCATGGTGCTACCTAAATCGTTTGCCCCGAATTTCAGCCCTGTCTGGCCTATCTTCTTGCCCTGAGTTACCCACGAAGCCTGAATGTTTGGTATGTTGTGCAGGTAAATCCTTGCTATTGAGAGGGTTTTTAAGTAATCGTAGGCGGTGTTTTCAAACTTTATAAGCCTTCCCCTGTAAATCTGGTAAGTCCATGGGATAAAGGCAACAAATCCGCCTGTTTCATTTTGCAATTCCCTTATCCTTCTAAAGTGTTCTATTCTGTCTTTAAAACTTTCGCCCGTCCCGAACATCATTGTTGCTGTTGTTTTTAGCCCTAATTTGTGAGCCTGCCTCATTACCTCAATCCACTCGTCTGCAGAGCATTTTTTAGGGCTTATCCTTTTCCTTACTCTGTCAACAAGTATTTCCGCACCCCCGCCGGGAATTGAGTCTAAGCCTGCTTCAATAAAGTCTTCTAAAATCTGCTTTACAGGTTTGTTAAAGTGTTTAGAAAAGTACTGGATTTCAGGGGGTGAAAAGCCGTGTATGTCTATTTGAGGGAATGCGTTTTTGATTGTTTTTAGCATATCAATGTAAAAAGAGTAGGGTAAGAGGGGGTTCATTCCGCCCTGAAGAAGAATTCCCGTCCCTTCAAGTTTTACCGTTTCTTCAACCTTTTTTAAGAGTGTGTCAAAATCCAAAGTCAGGCTTTTTTCAGGCTTTTTGTGAAAGCCGCAGAATTTGCACCCTGTAACACACCCGTCTGTGTAGTTTATGTTTCTATCAATTACAAATGACGCAACCTTTTCCGGGTGAATTTGCCACCTTACAGTGTCGGCAAGGTGGGCTATCTCAAGCAGGTTGTCGTATTCAAATAACTCTAAAGCCTCATCATCTGTTATAGGGAGATTTCCCGTATATATCTTTTCTTTGATTTTATCAATCCTGTCCATTTGCTCCTTCCGTAAATCCTTTTTATATCCTCAAAGCATTCTTTTGCGCATTCTATACCGCAAGCGATACCCTCTTCATACCTGCCGAAATCAGCCCAGTGTATGTGTTCCACTTTAGGGTATAGCACAAGGGAAGCACCTTCTTTTTGAAGTTGCCCGAGCCTGTGGGTTGATACGGCGTTTGACCTGATTATTAAGTCCATTCCTATTTGAAAGTCTTTTGTGTCTTCAAGTTCCCTTGCAACGCATACCGCTATTACCTCGCTTGCCCCTAATTGATAGCATGGCCTTACAGGGTTTTTGTTTGTCCAGCCGCCGTCAATGTATATCTTATCTCCCTCTATGAATGGAGGGTAAAACCCCGGGATTGCGCTTGAAGCCTTTAAGGCGTTTTTCAGGCTTCCCTTTGTAACCATTAACTCTTCCCCTTCGGTTATCTCTGTAACAATTGCTCCAAAGGGTATTTTTAAGTCTTCAATGTTAACATCGGGAACAAGGGTGTCAAATACTTTGTTGAAGATTTCATCAGGCACCATTGATTTTGAGGTTAAGGCTTTTCCGTAAATAATTCCTTTTCTAATAAACTGCATTATGTTTTCAACAAAGTTAACAGGCTCTTTTTCGCTTTCAATTACAATTTTGTATATCTTCTGGTTTATAGTGTCTGTTGTTTTTAAAAATTCTACAATGTGGTTTATTGTGTCTTCTATGTTTCCGTAGTATGCGTATATCCCGCCTAAAACGGCACCCATTGATGTCCCTGAAATAAAAGCGGGCTTTATCCCTTTTTCTTCAAGGGTTTTTAAAATTCCAAGGTGTGCATATCCCCTTGCTGCGCCGCCGCCTAACGATAACCCTAATTTTGATTTCATTTTTTATCCTTTTTTAATACTTTATTCTGAAACTTTTCTGACACTTTGCGGTGTCTTTCAGGATTTCCATTTTAACTATTTTCCAGTTATTATTCAAATCCCTTTTAAAATACCATTTTGTCTGGATTTCTTTTAAATAAAACCTTGTGTTTTTTTTGTATGTTTTCCCTCTGATAATCTCATAAACCTTTCCTACGGGGCAGCCTAAAAAGAATAGTTTTGTCCCTAACGGGAAGGTTGAATAGTCAAATTTATCGTAAGAGAATGAGTGTTTTAGGATTATGTAGCCGTTTTCTTCATTCATTTCAAATTTAACTGTTAAATAGTAAAAACCTTTGCCTAACCCCATAATCTTTGCCGCTTTAATGCCGTAAGGGTCAAAGTGAAGTTCGCCCTGCTGGATTTCTTTTTCGTATTCATTGTAGATTTCGTCAATCTTTTTCTTAAATTCAATCTTGCTCGCCCCTTCTTCCCCGAACCTGTTTAGTATTTCGTCGTAAAGGTACATTGAGCCTGCAAGTGCTTTGTAGTCTTTTTTCTGAATTGCGGTGAAGTATTTGGAAAGCGCAATTCTAAACTCTAAATCGTCTTTCTTTTTTTTGCAACCTGTTGAAAAAATGACAATAGCCGTTACTAAAAGTGCCAAAATAAGTATTTTTTTGTTTTTCATACCCAGCCTCTCTTACAGAATTATTCTGAAACAATCTCTTTTATTTTGTTAAACTTATTTATGTAGTTGTTTATTTTTTCTTCCGCTTCGCTTACCTTTCTGTTTAATTCTTCATTTTCCTTTTTCTCTTTTTCAAGTTCCATTTGTAAGGTTTTTAATTCCTCTTTTAAATCGTAAACGGTTTCTTCAAGGGCTGCTTTAGCCTCTCTTGAAATGTTTAAGTCTTTCTGTAAGGTTGATATTAGTGTGTTTTGCTCAATAATCTGATTTTCGGCGTTTGATTTAAAGTCTCTCAACTCGCTTAACTCTTTTTCCGTATTTGACAGTTTTTCGTTTAAAGAGTTTAAGTCTTCTTTTAGTCTGGATGCTTCTTCTTGCAAAGAGGTTATAAACTTATCTTTTTCTTCAAGTTCCGCTTGTTTTGAATTTAATTGCTCAAAAAGGCTTTCTTTTTCCGTTTGCAAGGTGTTTATCTTATTTTCCTGTTCCTGCAATTTTTCTTCAAAGTCCGCTTTTAAACTTGTAATGCTCATTAAATGTTCCCTGTTTTCTTTTTCTAAAAAGCCTTTTTCTTTTTGTAGGGCAATCAATTGAACATTTAGTTCTTTTAATTCCTCTTTTTTCTGGTTAAGGCCTGCTTGAAGTTCATCTGCTTTTTTCTTAAACTCTTCAAGTTCTTTTTTTAGAATCTCGTTTTCTTTTTCAAGT
>WFPG01000134.1 GCA_015487755.1 Acidobacteriota bacterium | reverse complement strand
GAACAATCATCTTTTCTTTACTGGTTTCCTTTTTTGTGATAAATTATGTGCTATGGGTAAAGTGATAGCGATAACCAATCAAAAAGGCGGAGTAGGGAAAACAACCACGGCGGTAAACCTTGCCGCTTCGGTTGCTGTTGCTGAAAGAAGGGTTTTGCTTGTTGATTTTGACCCTCAGTCTAACTCAACAAGCGGGGTAGGAATTGACAAAGATTCAGTTGAAAACAATATCTACAGGGTGTTGTCCGGCGACATAGATATTAAGCAGGCAATATACGACACCCCTATTGATTTTCTGAAAATAATTCCCTCAAGCAGGGATTTGGCGGGAGCGGAAATAGAACTTGTCTCTCAAATAGGCAGGGAATTTTTTCTGAGAAACGCTTTAACTAAAATCAAAGAAGATTTTGACTATATCTTCATTGATTGTCCCCCTTCACTGGGGTTACTCACAGTTAACGCTTTAAGCGCCGCTGATTCTGTAATTATTCCGATTCAATGTGAATACTTTGCCCTTGAGGGGGTTTCCGATTTAATGAGAACTATAAATTTAATAAAATCCAGTATTAACCCTTCCCTTGAGATTGAAGGGGTGTTGCTTACCATGTTTGACGACAGAACAAACCTCTCCAAGCAGGTTGTTGAAGAGATTAAGGGATTTTTTAAAGAAAAGGTTTTTGAAACAATAATACCGAGAAATGTTAGGCTGGGAGAGGCGCCCAGTTTCGGGTTGCCTGTGCTTCTTTACGAGGTAAAATCCAAAGGCGCCCAGTCATATTTAAAATTAGCAAAGGAATTGTTGGCTTATGAAGAGAAAGGCGTTAGGTAAAGGTTTGCAGTCCCTTATCCCTTCCGATATGGGGGGTAAGGGGAAGGGAGAGCAGGTTGTAGAGATAGACATCTCTTTTATCTCCCCTTCAAAGTATCAGCCGAGAAGAAAGTTTGATAAAGAAAAACTTGAAGAACTTGCCCAGTCTATAAAGAATTCAGGGCTTATCCAGCCTATTGTTGTTGCTGAAGAGGGCAGGAATAAGTATTCAATAATTGCGGGGGAGAGAAGGTGGAGAGCCGCCCAGATTGCAGGCTTTAAGAAAATTCCCGCTATTGTGAAAAAGATGGACGAGGTTAAGAAGGCTGAGTTTGCGATAATTGAAAACATTCAAAGGGAAAACCTCAACCCTGTTGAAGAGGCACACGCATACAAAACCTTGCTTGAAAACTTTAAAATAACTCAGGAAGAGTTGGCAAAAAGGTTAGGCAAAAAAAGGGCTACAATTGCAAACACAATCAGGATTTTAAACCTTCCTCAAGAGGTGCAGGATTTATTGGAAGACGGAAAGATATCTTTAGGCCACGCAAAGGTGCTTCTTGGTTTAAAAGATGAAGGTTTGATTTTGAAACTGGCAAATGAGATTGTGGTTAAAGGCTTAACCGTGAGGGCTCTTGAAAAAAGGATTGTTTCCCTTTTAGATGAGAAGAAGAAAGAGAAAAACGAAGATGTGTTTTTAAAAGACGCTTCCGAAAAGTTGACAAAATCTTTAGGCACAAAGGTTGCTATAAACGGCACTCAAGATAAGGGAAGTATTGTAATTAAATACCACTCCAGAGAGCAACTTCAGGCTCTTTTTGATTTTTTGAAAAAAGGGGTGAGAGATGAAGGATAGGGAATTAAACGGCTTTCTTGATAAGGGCACATTCTTTAAAGGTGAGATAACCTTTAAGAATATGCTTAGAATAGACGGAAAGTTAAACGGGGTAATCAGGTCAAACGAAACCCTTATAATCGGCGAAGAGGCCGATGTTGAGGGGGAGATTTTTGTGGGAACCTGCGTTATAAACGGCAAGTTTAAAGGAAAGATTGAAGCGAAGAATAAAATAGAAATTCATTCCAGGGCATTTGTTGAGGGCGAAATTAAAACCCCCGTCCTTGAGGTTAAAGAAGGCGGTGTTTTCAACGGAAACTGTGTAATGACAAAAACAATAAACGGAGAAAAAACAAAAAACAAAAAATAATAAAAAATAAAAAAAGTAAGAGTAAGAGGAGATATGAGCTGGTTTAAAAGAAAGGATAAAAAGATTCAAACTCCCAGCGAGGAGAAAGCCAAAATTCCCGAAGGCTTATGGCTTAAATGCAATCAGTGTAAAGAGATAATCTATAAAAAAGAGGTTGAGGCAAACCGTATGGTTTGCCCCAAGTGTAATTACCATTTTCCTATATCGCCTCAAGACAGGCTTGCCCAGGTTTTTACTAACGGCAAGTACAATATCCTTTACAGGGAGATAAGACCTAAAGACCCTTTAAACTTTGTTGCTGCGAAAAAGTATAAAGATCAACTTGCAAAGTTAGAAAAGGCGGGAAAGGTTGACGAGGCTATTGTAATTGCGGAAGGGAAACTTGACAGGTTTAATGTTGTGGTAGGCATTATGGACTTTTCCTTTTTAGGCGGAAGTATGGGAAGCGTTGTAGGGGAAAAACTTACACGGGCTATTGAATACTGTGCTTCCAAAAAAAGGCCTTTGATTGTTTTTTCCTGCTCAGGCGGGGCAAGGATGATGGAAGGGGCACTTTCCTTAATGCAGATGGCAAAGGTTTCCGCCGCTTTGGGGCTTCTTGAAAAAGCAGGGGTGCCTTATATCTCTGTTTTAACTCATCCCACAACAGGGGGTGTTACCGCAAGTTTTGCAATGTTAGGGGATTTAAACATAGCCGAGCCCGGGGCTTTAATTGGTTTTGCAGGTCCGAGGGTAATACAGCAGACAATAAAGGCGGAACTTCCCGAAGGGTTTCAGCGCTCCGAGTTTTTGCTTGAGCACGGAATGGTTGATATGGTTGTTGATAGAAAGGACTTAACCGAAACTTTAATAAAGGTTTTGAAACTGCTTTATGCGTGAGCCTTTCTTTTATTCCGAAGCCCTTGATTATGTTAAAGGGTTTGAAAAGTCAAAGATAAAATTGGGGCTTGAAAGGATTGAAAAGGCTTTAACTGTTTTTGACAACCCTCAGGAAAATTTTAAATCAATTCATATAGCGGGGACTAACGGCAAAGGCTCTGTTGGGGCATACCTTGATTCCCTTCTTGCTTCTAAAAACAACTTTGTGGGAAGGTTTTGCTCTCCCCATTTGATTACCCCGAGAGAAAGAATTCTTATTGACGGGAAGCCGATAACAAGGCAATGGTTTGCCGCTTCCGTTTCAATGTTAAGGGATAAAATAGAGGAAGAAAAACTTGAATTATCCTACTTTGAGTTTTTTACTTTGCTGTGCTTTTATGTGTTTTCCTTTTTAAAGGTAGATTACGGCATAGTTGAAACAGGGTTAGGCGGCAGGCTTGACTCAACCAACACCTTAAAACACCCTCAAATTACAATAATCACCTCTCTCTCTCAAGACCACACAAGGTTTTTAGGGGAAACTATTTCCTCAATTGCGGGGGAGAAGGCGGGAATAATAAAGCCCGGCGTCCCAGTTATTACCTCGGCAAAGGGAGAGGCTTTAATGATAATTGAAAGGGAATGCAAAAAGAAAAGCGCCCCCCTTTACACACTTGAAGATTTGGGCTTTGATTTTAACGGAGAAAAGGTATCTTTAAATAAAATCGGGATTTTATCAAATACTGTTTTAGAGGGAGAGTTTCAGGCTGAAAACCTTGCCCTCGCCCTTGCCTCATTCTATTTGATAACAGGGGAAAGTGGTGATTTTTCGGAGGCTGTTAAAAAAACTGTCTGGCCTGCAAGAATGGAAGAGTTTGCTTTAGGCGGCGGCAAAAAACTTGTAATAGACGGAGCCCACAATGTTGACGCTATTAAAAAAGCGGTTTCTCACATAAACCCTTCCCCTAAATCCCTTTTAATATTCGGCTGTATGAAGGATAAATCGGTAAAAGATATGTTTGCCATAGTTAAAGAAAGGTTTGAAAACATTGTGCTTACAGCAGGGGATTATCACAGGTTTATGAAAGAAGATGATTTTTTAGAAATAGGGATAAACGAAGAATTTATAGAATTAAAAGAAATACCGAATTTAATAGAAAACTATGACGAAGTATATGTTTTAGGCTCCCTTCACCTTGCGGGAGATTTTTTAAAAACCATTTTTGAAGACGGAAGGTACAAAGATGCAATTGTTAAAAAAGAGCCTTATTCTCTTATCTTTGACGATTATCCTTATTAGCCAGTCCTGTTTAAGGTACGAGTACTCAAGGGAAACAATCCCGTCCAAATCCTATTCAATAAGCGGGAATTATGAAGAAAAAGGTTTAATCCCCTATGAAGAGGGGATTGCCTCTTGGTATGGCGGGAAGTTTCACGGAAGGTTAACCGCAAGCGGAGAGGTTTACAATATGTACGACATGACTGCGGCGCACAAGGTGTTGCCTTTAGGCTCTATTGTTGTGGTTGAAAACCTTGAAAACGGGAAAAGGGTTACGGTTAAAATAAACGACAGAGGCCCCTTTGTTAAAGGAAGGATTATTGATATGTCCTATGCGGCGGCAAAAAAGTTAGGTTTTGCGGAAAAGGGGCTTGCGCATGTGCGGATTTACCTTGTTGACAAAAACGAGACTTCAGGCATATGCTATGCAGTGCAGTTAGGTGCATTTTCCTCTAAATCAAATGCCCAAAGGTTTGTGGGAATTCTTGCAAAAGAGGGTATTGAAGCAAGGGTGAAAAAAGTTGGGGAATACTTCAAGGTTTACTCAGGCTTTTTCAAGTCAAAAGAAAAGGCAAAAGAGTTTGGGGAAAGCACAGGCAGGGATTACTTTGTTGTAAATTGCAATTGATTTTATTTTCTCACCTTTTCTTGAAATTTAATCAATCAGGCATACATTTTTAATAGGTTCTCTGTTAAAAATTCAATGAAAGGGGGTTTTATGTCGCTTTACATACTTTTAACAAAAATGACGCCTGAGGTGTCAAGCGATTTAAAGAAAAGGGATATTATCGGTAAAAACTGGATGAACAAGGTTAAAGAAAAATGCCCCGATGTTAAGTGGATTGCCCATTATGCACTTTTAGGAAAGTACGACTTTCTTGATATCTATGAGGCTGACAGCGACGAGACTGCATTCAAGGTTTCAATGATATCCAGAGCAAACGGTGCCCTTGAGGCAGAATCCTGGCCTGCCGTTGAATGGAAAAGGTTCATAGAATTCACCAAAAACCTTGAGGGGTAGGGGTTTTTTTGCATAATTAAAAAGGTTATTGAATTGGATTTTAGTTACATTTCTTAATAGTTAAGTTAAAAATACTCTAAAAAAT
>WFPG01000133.1 GCA_015487755.1 Acidobacteriota bacterium | reverse complement strand
GCTTCTTGAAATCCTTAAACTTTCAGCCTGAATCCTTAAAACCTGCGCTACCGGAGTACCCATCTTTTCAGCCTGAATTATTGCGGTTATAATACTGTTCAAAGCCTCGACATCTGCCCTTTTCGCAAGGTCAAGCAAGGCTTCCTGCTTTGTTTTCCCCATTCTAACTTCCTGTAAAAATTGAAAAAACTCTTCCACAAGCGGGCTTTTTGTTGAATCTTTTTCAACCATTCTTTTCACGGCTGACAGAAAATCCAGTCCAGCCTCAACAGCCATTGAGAGCAAATCAAGTTTATAGGGAATGTCTTTATAAATTTTAATCTTTCTTTCGTCAGCCTGATTAGCAAGAAAGAAATAAGGAAAAACATTCCCGAAGACAAAAGCAATAATTAAAAAAATGAAATTTATGCTACCGAACATGGAATAAGTAAAAAACGCCGCAAGAATAGTCACAATTAACCCTATTGTTACGGCATACCCTATATATTCGTATGAAGTAAAACCGTAAGGATAACCTGCCGCGGCAATCCTTCTCTCCAATAAATCAAGATACTTTTGGGGAATGTTCATCTTTTTAGCTTTGGCAGCAAAAGCAATAATAACAGGATACAATGCTTTTAAGACAGGGCTTTCTTCAAAAGTTCTCATTTTTTTATTTTCAAGATGCCCTGCCGGCAATTGCTTTCTAAATTCTTCAACTTCCTCTTCGGTAGGCAGGAAAAAGTAAACTGCAAGAAAAATTGCAAGAAAAATAAATATTGTAGCCAGTAAAAAATAAATTTCAGGACTCATACTCACCTACCTTAAATATCTATATTTATGACTTTTCTTAAAAAGTAAATTCCAAGCAACCAGAAAACAGCTGCTATAAACAAAATCACTGTCCCCTGCGGAGTGTTAAACAAAGGTTGCATTAAATCGGGAGAGATTGAAGCAAGGACAAAAGCAAGTGCAAAAGGCATTCCGCCTAAAACAACCGCCTGCATTCTTCCCTGAGCCGTTAAAGCCTTTACTTTGGCTTCCAGCCTCATTATTTCTTTGATAGATTCAGCCAACTTTTTGAATATTTCTGCAATGTTACCGCCTGTCTGCCTCGAAATCAGAATAGCTGTAACCAGAAGGTCAAAGTTATTCGACCTTAACCTTTCAGCCATATTTTCCAACGCTTTGTCAAAAGGCACGCCGAGCCTTATTTCATTTACAAGCAAACCGAACTCCTGCGATACAGGGGGAACAAGTTGTTTACTGACAACCTCGCATGCCTGAGGCAAAGTCAACCCGGCAGATACCGAATTTGACAGAACATAGAGGGCATCAACAAGTTGCACCTCAAGTTTTTCCGCCCTTTTTCTTGCCGTGTAATAAAGAAACATTTTAGGAAGAAAATAGCCTATCGCCCCGAACAAAATCACGAAAAGCACACTCTCAAAAAGGAGATATCCTACAATTGCCATTCCGATTGCTGCCAGAATAGTATTTTTATAAAACTGCTCCGGGGAGTAAGGCATAAAATTTTTATTTAATTCATTACCGACTTTTTTTATGTATCCCTCTTTATACCTTTTGTATCCTAACAGAATGGCTTCATAGATAGAATACCCGAGCAAACCGAACCCGACAAAAATCAGCAAATTAGATAACCAGAAAACTAAAGTATCCATCATAACTCACACCCTGAATAAATCTTCCGGGACAGGAATGCCCCTTGCCTTGAAATCTGCCAGAAATGAAGGCAGATAACCTGTAGCGGTATGCTTGCCTAACACTTTTCCGTCCCTGTCTATGCCAACCTGTTCAAACCTGAACACCTCTTCAGTCACTATATTGTAATCATCGTCCACACCTAATACTTCAGTTATGCTTGTAATCTTTCTTGAACCGTCCGATAACCTCTGTTGCTGAACAATAATATCAATTGCCGAAGCGATCTGGTCTCTAATAGCCCTAATAGGCAATTCCATTCCAGACATCAAAACCATGGTCTCAAGCCTTCGCAATATATCGTCGGGAGAGTTTGCATGCCCGGTCGTCATAGAGCCTGCATGTCCCGTATTCATTGCCTGCAACATATCCAAGGCCTCTCCGCCTCTGCATTCTCCTACAATTATTCTGTCAGGCCTCATTCTCAAAGCGTTTTTCACTAAATCCCTTATTGTTATTTCCCCTTTTCCCTCAACATTAGGCGGTTTAGACTCAAGGGATACTACATGCTTTTGAGGAAGCCTTAATTCCGCCGCATCCTCTATGGTTACAATTCTTTCGTTTTCAGGAATAAACGAAGAAAGAACATTCAATAAAGTTGTTTTACCTGAACCCGTGCCGCCTGAAATAATAATGTTTTTTCTCCCTTTTACACACAATTCAAGGAAAACAGCCATAGGCTTGTTAAGGGTTCCGAATCCGATAAGGTCTTCAATGGTGAGGTTCTTTTTTCCGAATTTTCTTATGGTAAGGCATGGGCCTTTCAATGCAAGGGGAGGAATAATTGCGTTTACCCTTGAGCCGTCTTTCAACCTTGCATCTACAAGAGGCTGGGATTCATCAATTCTTTTTCCAATTGGAGCCACAATCCTCTCAATAATAGCCATTAATGCGGCATCAGAAGAAAACCTTTTGTCGGTTTCTACAATCTTTCCCTTTTTTTCCACATATATTAAGTCTTTGTGAATAACCATAATTTCACTTACATCATCATCCCTCAAAAAATCTTCAAGAGGCCCCAGCCCTACAACTTCATCAAGCATTTCCTTTTTTAAAGAAGTTAAATCAACCCATGCGGGAATATCCCCTCTCATCTGGTCTAAAATCAAATCAAGCTTTTTGTTAACAAGGTTTTTTAACTCTTCGTCAGGTTTTGAAGTAAAATCAACCCACCTTAAATCAAGCAATTCCAATAACCTTTTATGTATTTTGTCTCTAATTCCCGACAACGCGTCTAACTGTTCAGGTGTAAGTTTTTTGCTTTTTTTCTGTTCTTTCGGTTGCCTTGCTTTTACTTCAACCCTTTGCTTTTTAATTTCAGGCTCAGGCTTCGGTTCTGTTTTAGGCTGCTCTTTAGGTTTGAAAACCAACCCAAATTCACCGATAATAACAGGGTTGTTTAAAGGGATTTCGGTTCTTTGCCCTTTCACCAAACGATTTTGGCCTATAAAAACACCGTTTGAACTTGTATCGGTAATAAATACTTTTCCGTTGTCAAATTCAACGGTACAATGTTTACGGGAAACAACAGGGGAAGGAAGCACCACCTCGGCTGGCGATTCCCTTCCGATAACGAATTTTTGAGGCAGATTTTCAAACTCTTTTTTAGAACCGTCTTTAAATACAACGGTTAATTTCATTTTTTATCCCTCTGCCACCACTTTTTTTTCTCTTTATGGAATTCTTTAAGCGGCTTGTCAATCATTTGCTTCATATCCTGGTCTTCTGCTGAAACTCTTTTTGCCGTTATAAAGATAACCCCGTCGGTTACACCGTTTTGATAATTCTTAGACCTGAACAATGCCCCTAAAACAGGCACGCTACCTAATCCAGGAACTTTCTGAATATCTTGGCTTTTAATCCTTTTTACAAACCCACCGAGTGCTATTGTCTGTCCCTCTTTAATTCTAACAATTGTATTGATTTTTCTTGTGGTTAAAGCAGGAATTCCGTCAACGCTGACACCGCTTAACTCAGATATCTCGGAATCAATTTTAATTCTCATATTGTTTAAAGAGTCAATTTCAGGGGTAACAACAAATTTTGTCCCGTACTTTTTCCAGACAACGGAAGATGTATCCCTGGTAATATTCCTTGTACCGAACTCGCCGCCTACAAAGTATTCAGCAGGCTGCCCTGAAACGGTAATCACTCTATGTGTGTCATAAACCTTTGCATCACCGTTGCCTACCATAATGTTGATAGCCTGGCCGAAGTTTGAAACTATACCTATTGTGCTTTTTAAAACATCACCTGAACTGAAATTTTTAGCATATTCAACCGAAAGAGGCTTTATAGCTTGGTTCCAGTTAATGCCGTAATTCCCCATTTTTTTTGTATTAACCTCACAGAAATTAAATTCTACCATTATATTGTCTTCTTTCGGCAAATATGCTTTGTTAAATTCTGCAAACTTAACAACCTGGTCTCCATACAGTTTCAAAACTTTGTCTATTCTTTTGTTGTCTTTCTCTGTAAGTATCTCTCCGTCAATTATTACTTTATCCCCCACTGTTTTTATCTCTATACCTTCCACTCCGTCCAATAATTGCTCTATTTCTTTTTTTATTTTCTGTGGGTCATGGGCAATAACATTCACAGTTAATTCCTCTGTACTTCCGTCCTGCTTAATCAAAGTTACAGTGGTGGTTCCCGCTCCAACCGCTTTTAAAATAATATTTGACTGGTCTTTTGGAATTACAATTCGCACTATTCTCGGATTGCCTGACGATACAGACTTAACCCCCTGTGCAGGAATAACCTTCTGCTTTCCTAAAACAAGGGTAAACTCCTGCGCTATCAAACTAAAACATAGAAAAAATATAGCAAAAATGAGAAAAACCTTCTTTTTCATTGTGTGCCTCCTTTTATTTCAAAATCTCTATTCTTTTTTTGTTCATCTGGTTTCTTTTCTTTTGTAACTGCTTTAAAGTATCCCCGCTAAATATACTGGAAAAACTGACTTTTTTAATGTTTTCAAGCGTTTTGGTATCTTCCGGGTTTCTTAAAACAAATATTAGTTTCGTCTTTCTTCTTGCAAATTCTATCAACTCAGCCTCTTCCGGCGTTACTGAAAGGGTAATAGTCCTATAATGCCTTCCTGTCCTGATTTTATCTTTATTTAAAGCAGTACCGACCTGGCTTCCTATAGCCAATACAGGAACACTTTGAAGAATTGTAACAGTCTGGCTTACAACATTCCCCCCAACTTTTGTAAAAGTTCCTAAAATGTCAACATAGTCTCCCGGCCTAATCAATCCCGCAACACCGCTTTCCTCATCAACCCTTACAGTTATAGCCCTTTCACCGGGCAAAATCGCCCCTGAAAGGAATTTTGTAGACAGCCCGGCAACGCCCCCTTCACGAAAGTGAGATGCTAAAATAGGCTCGCCTTTTTTTATATCAACTTTAGGAGGAACGCCTAAGATTCTTGTTACATCTTTTACTGATACAGCATCTTTAGGCACAAATTCTTTAAAATACTTCCTTACCGTTAACATTGACCTTTCTATAGGGGTTCCCGCCGCTATGTTTTTTTTAGCAACAAGAACTTTTACAAGTTTACTTTCATCGGTGTACTTCCTTTTCTCCCCCATTATGTAAAGCTGAACAAGAATTACACCTATAACGGCAACAATAACGGCAAAAATCATTGCTTTTTTCTTATCCATAAAACCTCCTAAAGTTTTTATTCATATTTTTCAACCATTACAACACTTGTGTAATTTAAATCATCAGTCCCGAATGTAATATAAACACTTCTCTCTCCCTTTTTAGCGTAGATAAACCTCTTTTCCCCTGACTTTTGAACAGCCTTTATTACGCTTTCCGGGATTTCCCAACCGTTGCCTCTTAAATCTGAAATATAATAGATAATTACAGAGTCAAGATTGTCGTCAACTCTATAAATCACAACCTTGCTATTTGCAAAATCGTCAGCCTGTGCCATTGATAATAGCCTTTGAGAATACGGATGCCTATCTATATCCTCAAGGTCAAACCCGGGCAAATCCTCATTACCTTTAGGGACAAACCGCCGTAAATCAAACTCCTTTTTTGTCCAGTATTTAATTACAGTTGTTTTTGGAGTATCAGGGTTTTGTTTAAAAGCCATAACTACTTTCGGAACAACTTTATCCTGCCTGTTTTTATCTATGTAAATCTTTGTATTATCTCCCATATCAAGAATTCCGAGCATCCCCACAGTTTCCCCTTTAAATTCCAGAACAGGGGGAACCATTTTTGCGTAAAGGGTTTCAAAAAACCTAATAGCCTTAAAAGCGTCGTCTCCCGGCTTAACACCTGCTTTTTCAAGCTGTTCATCCGTAAAAAGCCTGACATAGCGGGGATTATATAAATTCTTGTAAAAATCAAGCACTTCATCTATGCTCCCGTTAACAACTTCCACCGAATAGGTAAAAGGCACTCCGTTAACAACAGATTTACCTTTGGAAGAATAATTTGCTCCTTCCCTGAAATCGGGAATACTATTGCTCCCGCCGTAAACAAAATCAAACACATCTGCTTTCGTATTCTGAACTGCTAAGTGAAACTTGCTTCCAACCCAGAGAAACAAAATACTAATTGCAAGAATTGTTAAAAGTCGCAAAACCTTCTTCATAAGAAAACCCCAAAAATCATTAACTGAAAATATCCCCTATACCGCTTGCAAGTTCCTTCAAAATACTCCATAAAAACTCAATTAAACTTCCTACATCTTTATGACTCCATGTGTTTTTATCAATGTAGTAAGTGGTACTTATTACAACTTTCTTTTTATTTCCTAAAATTTTTTGAGTAAATTTACCCTTTACCTCTATTTCATATGAAACCTTATACCCTCTTGTACTGCTTATTTTGTCAAGAACTTTGAAAAATATGCCTAAAACCTGGTTTGTGTTACCTCCGTGGCCGCTGAAAACAGTATCAAGGGCTTCGGAAGTATTTACCTCTTCAAACTTTACCTTGTCTTTATCTACCCTGCTGAAAAATACTTTGCCTAAAACATCCTTTACATCTTCGTCTTTAGTTTTAAATTCACCCTTTGCTATTGTTACATACCTTGATGCGGCAATTGTTTGCTGCTTAATAAAGTAAGCCTTAACAAAGAAAATAACCCCGAAAATCATTATCAGATATACGGGAATTACCATGACAAATTCCGTCATGGATTGACCTTTTTCATTAGTGAATAATGACATCGCCACTGAACACTTCCTTCAATGCTTTAAAAAGTTTCATAAATTTACCTACAGCACCTGAACCGCCGCTATCGGCAGCAGCCAGTGCCTGGTTTACTCCGTTACTATCAAGCTTTTTTGATAATTCCTTAAACTTTGTAAACCTTACTAACCTTACCTGCCAGCACTGATTAAATAAATGAGGCTCAACACCGTCGGGGACATAAATCTCGGCCTGAGAAAAGTAAATAGTTCCAACCGGATTCGGATTGTCAAGCCCTGCTTTTATCTTTACAACATTGTCTTCCGGCAAATTATACACAATACCAACATAATCTTTATGTGTTTGCCAGTAATCTTTCCCGTTATCATCTTCCCTGTTTAAAAGAAACGGCTTTGGTTTATCGCTGTCACTCCCACCTCTGCTTCCCCATGCCTCTTCAGGGGAAACCTGTTCTTTAGTTTCGTATTCCGCAGAAATCACCTTTATTTCAGTTAATTTATACGCTTTAACATTACCCATAAATGTAGGTTCTGTTTCAACATTAAAACCGTATGTCTCCGGATTAACCCAGACTTCTTTTCTCTCTGTTTTTTCACATTTTTTATGC
>WFPG01000132.1 GCA_015487755.1 Acidobacteriota bacterium | reverse complement strand
GAGTTATAATTCTATTTTAAGCCTATTTTTAAAAACTGTTGATTTTTTCAGTGTAATGCAATCATTTTCACATAAACGCACAAATGTTTTGCTTAATTTTTAGTTTTTTGTAAAATATCAGGGAGCGGATGTTTAGGGAGAGGGAATGCAGAAGTATGATGTTTGTATAATCGGGAGCGGGCCTGCGGGGGAGAGAGCCGCAATTGAGTGCGGAACCAACGGCTTGAAAACCCTTATTGTTGACAAGAGGGAGAGAAAGGTCGGCGGGGTTTCCCTTCATGTGGGAACAATCCCAAGCAAGACTTTAAGAGAGGTTATTTTAGACATTACCGGATACGGGCTTTCCTTTTACCTTCAAAAGGATAAGCCGAAGCCTGAAGAGTTGACTCTTACAAACCTCTATAAAAAGGTGAGCGCAATTATAAACTGCGAGCAGGATGTTCTTGAAGCAAGGTTTAGAAGCAAAAATATAGATGTGCTTTACGGCACCGCTTACTTTGTAGATAAAGACACTGTTGAGATTTACAATTCAGAGAGAAACACCACATACACAATTAAGGCTGATAAGTTTGTTATAGCAACGGGAACTGAGCCGCGCAGGCCTGACGATGTGCCTTTTGACTGGAACTTTGTCTATGATACGGATTTTATCTTTTCCCCTAAAAACAAAAGGGAAAACCTTCCGAAATCAATTATTGTGCTGGGGGCGGGGGTAATAGGGATGGAGTACGCCTTAATGCTTTCCGCTTTAGGCATTGATGTTTCAATTATAGACAGAAAGAAGGAGATTTTCCCCTATATTGACAGCGAGATTAACAGATACCTCTTAGATGTAATGGCTTCAATGAATATAAAACTTTACTTCGGCAGGAATTACAAAAAAATCTGGGTTGAAAACGGCAAAGCCTATGTTTTAACCACAAGAGACGAAAAATTGGAAAGCGAATGCATTCTCTTTGCGCAGGGAAGGATACCCTCAAGCGGGGGGCTTAACCTTGAAAAGGTGGGAGTGAAAACAAACGACAGGGGATATATTTTAACTAACGAGTTTTATCAAACAGACAACCCGAACATCTTTGCCTGCGGGGATATTATAGGCTATCCCTCTTTAGCGTCAACAAGTTATGAGCAGGGAAGGGTTGCCGCAAGGGCTTTAATGGGATTGCCTGTTCATTCGCACAAGCCTCACCTTTTTCCCTTTGCAATTTACACAATTCCCGAGATTGCGTCAGTGGGAAAAACCGAAGACGAGTTAATTGAAAAGGGAATTGAGTTTGAAAAAGGAATTGCATATTACCACGATGTTTCAAAGGCAATTATAAAGGGAAGAAGAAACGGAATGCTTAAAATTCTCTTTGACAAGAAAGAGTGGAAACTTTTAGGCATTCATGTAATAGGCGACCAGGCGGCGGAAATTGTTCACATAGGGCAGGTTGCACTTGAAATGGGCGGGACTATTGATTACTTCCTTAACACTGTTTTCAATTACCCCACATGGGCTGAAATTTACAGAATTGCCGCATTTAACGGGATAAATAAACTTACCTGCGATTTGTAATCCCCCTATTTACATGAAAAAAAAAGAGTTATAATAAATTTGAGAAAATTTTAAGGGGGAAAAATGAGAAAGTATATAGTTGTCTTTTTGTTATGTGCGGTTTCAATTTTTCCTTTATCTGCAAAAACAATTGAGAAAAACAATTATTTGACAATTAACTTCAGCCTTACTCACCCACAGTACGATTTGAAAAGGATAGTAAACAAAAGGTACGGGCAGGGGATTGCAATTGACTGGCAAAACTTTCATTTTAAAAACTTTCCCATTGAAATTAGTTTTCAGTATAACGAATGGGGAGAGGGAAAGAGCGGTTTTGAAGATTGGAACACATCAAGGGTTATACATTCCAAACTCTCCATAGGCTGGGTTGAAATGTCTGAAACAAGGCACGGGGCTTACGGGGTTCTGTTGCTTTCCGTTTCAAGGTGGAGGGTGGAAAAAGACGGCAACTTTTTCCTTTCAACCACAAAGGTTTACCCCGATGCTGAAGTCGGCTATATAACAAAAAGCAATTGGAAATTTTCATTAAGGGGAACGGGAAACCAACACCTTAATAAAGATATAAAAATCAACACAATTCAGTTTTCAATAGGAAAAAGGTTTTAAAAGGGGGGATAAAATTCCCCCTTATTTTACTTTCCTTATTTCAACATCCCCTGAATTTGTATTTATCACTATTTCAACCATTAAACTGCTTAATAAGAACATTATTCATTTGATTCTTCTTTAATTATAGGCCGAATCTTTCTTCCTGTAAAACCGCGATAAATTGCCTCCATCGCAAAAGCCGAGCCGACCATTATTACCAATACCCAGAGTTGTTCAGGGGAGGTTCTCGCAATTTGCCAGATTAAAGCACCTAATGCACCAAGACAAAAAATTACTCCAAGCGCAGAAATCCATCTTTTACTTGCCGTTTTTTTGTATAGGTGAAAATTAGCAACATTTACCGCCGCAAAAATAAGCAAAAAACCGCCGCTTCCCATCATTGCTATATTGGAAAGGTCAAAGAAATTTGCAACCAACAATGTTAGAACCGAGGTTATAAGCAAGCCTTCAACAGGGCGATTCCATATTTTTTCTTCCAATATTTCAGGCAATTCCCCTTCCTTCGCTATAATATAGTTAACTCGCGATGCCCCATACAAAGTTGCATTTATTGCAGAACCGGTTGACAACATTGCCGCAATAGCGATAAGTATAAAACCGAAACTCCCGAGAAAAGGCCTGGCACTGGCAGCAAGAGCGTAATCTCTGGCTGCAACAATCTGGTTTAAAGGTAAATTTCCTACAGTTACAAGAGAAATAAGAATATAAAGAACAATGACAAAGCCAACAGCAGAATAGTAGGCACGAGGAAGCGTTTTTTCAGGGTCTTTAATATCTCCCGCGGTATTTGCTATAAGTTCAAACCCTTCATAGGCTAAGAAAATAATCATTCCGCCGCCGATTAACTGCAAAGGGTTTGTCCAGGTTGACGGCTCCAAACGGTGAAAGTTCACACTCCAAAAACCTATCCCTATAAAAAAGAGTAAAATGGCAATTTTAAACCCGACAATCCATTCTTCAGCCTTTCCCACAACCTTTGCACTTAAAAGGTTTAATCCTGTTAACAAAACAACAATTGCGGTTATAAAAATGTGTTTCCAGAGCAACTGCTCGGCTTTAGGGAAAAAACTGGCTCCGTAACTTCCAAAGGCATAAGCATACAGGGAAAGCATTACTATATAACTTAACCAGAGCAAAATATTAAGTCCGCCGGTAAACAACCCCGTGCCAAACGCCTGATTTAAAAATTCAACCGTACCACCCTGGCTGGGGTATTTAACCGATAACTTAGCATATGAGTAAGATGTTGCCAACGCCACAATACCTGCCAAAGCAAAAGCAATCGGTGTGCCGCCGTGGGCAAGCTGCACAGCCAACCCGAGAACCGCAAAAATACCGCCGCCGACCATTCCGCCAACACCGATGGAAACTGCCGACCAATAGCCAATAGATTTTTTTGTATTACCCATTAAAAATAACTCCTTTCATAACCTATCTTCTTTTCTTTAAGGTTATAACCAACCGCTCCACACTATTTTTAACGGCGATTATGCACCGATTTTAGTTTCCTTTAATACACGTTTACCGTACTTACGATAAATATATTCAACAATATATGCGCCGGCAAAACTAAGAATACTGCCGTAAAAGGCTCTCGGTTGAGTGTTCCATTGATACCTCATTAGCGCAAAAAAAACAAATAAAAGAACAATTAAATTTATATACAAAAGCAATTTATTTCCCCCGTATTCTTTTTGAAGTTTAATGTGGGAAATGAGGACAAAAATATAGAGAACCGTAAAAACTGTACTTGTTATTGAGGCAATTGCCCCTAAATTAAAAAACAGTGCAAATAAAAGAGCCAAAATTGCGGTAATATATAACCCTTCTGTTGAGTTTGCCCAGACTTTTCTTTCAAAATATTCGGGCAATTCTCCATCTTTTGCCAATGAATACGCAATGTTTGCCCCGCCGAATATGGTGGCGTTCAATGCCGAAGAAATAGAGAATAAAGCGCCGATTGTAATTAAAACAAACCCGAAATTGCCTAAAAAAGGTTTTGCGGCAATGGCTAAAGCATTTTCCTGCGCTTTAACAATATCTGGCAATGGCAGGTTTCCTATTGTAACAAGGGCAATTGACACATAAAAAAACATTACAACCAAAATACTTATATATATTGCTCTCGGGACATTTTTGTCAGGGTCTTTAATGTTTTCGGACGCATTTGTAATAAGCCCGAATCCCATGTATGAAAGGAAAAATATAATGGATGCATTGAGCAATCCGTTAGTGTGTGAAGCATCAAAAGAAGGTTTAACCATTTGCCAATTTATCGTCATAAACCCGCCGACAATAAACACCAATAAAATTGAAAGTTTTATTAAAACAATATAAAATTCGGCTTTTCCGACGGCTTTGCTTCCAAAAAAATTTAAGGCTGTAAAAAATGAGATAACAACCACTTCAACCAAAGCGACCGTTAAAGGGGTAGATTTAACATGAACAAAAGGAAGAAGATAACCGGCAAAACCTTTAACAAAAAGGGCTATTGAAATCACATAGGTTAACCACATTAAAATACTTAATGCGCCTGTGATAATACTATCTCCCATTCCTTTTAAAATAAAAGCAATAGGGCCGGCGTTAGAGATTATTTTCTTTCCTAAAATTGCATAAGAGTAAGCAACAACAAGTGCATATATCCCCGAAAGAATAAAGGCTTCAGGCAAGTCATTACCGGCAATCTTTGCACCAAGGCCAAAAATTGAAAAGATACTGGCACCAATCATAGTGCCCACTGCCATTGATATTGTTTCAATTAAACTAAGTTTTTTGTTTTTTCCCATTGTATCACCTCGCAATTTTTATCTTTCTTATTTCAACATCCCCTGAATTTGTGCTTATTTCAATTTTCGGCATTAAGTTGTCTCCGAAGTTAAATTTGCTTCCGTTTGCTCTGAAATTTTCAGAATGCTTGAAGTTGAAAAAGTAATCACCGAAAACAGTTTCCGCGCTAAATTTTGTTTTTTCAGGGTTAATCAAACCTAAGTCTATGTCTCCCGAGGTTGTTTTAAAGTAAAGGCTTGAGAATTTGTTTAAGTCAAGCACTATGTCCCCGAAGGTGGTAAAGATCTTCCCCTTTTCAATGTTTATTTTTCCGAAACTTTCAATATTGCCTGAAAGCAGGGTGATGTAAACCTCTCCGAAATCGGTTTCTTTAAGGCTTACATTTCCGAACCCGCCGTAAATACTAAATTTGTCGGCTTTAACATTTTTCAAAGATATGTCTCCGTTGTAAACCTTGATTGACAGTTCACCCGCCTTGCAATCTGAAAGAAGAACATCTTTAAACTTTGCCTTTATTTTAAACTTCCTTGCAACCACTCCGTCGCATTTTAACTCTGTATGCGCGCCCTTAAACTCAAGCATATCAATGTTTTTAAGGGGCAAAGTTATATAGATAACGGATTTTCCCTTTTTGTCGCAGTAAAGCAGCCTTAAATCGGTGGGGTATTCGGTTGTTTTAATTATTATGTTTTTCCCCTCTTTTTTAACATCAACGGTGAAGTTGTTTATGTTTGTCTGAAGGTGAAGCCTTGTGTCAACCTTTACATCCATTGTTTTATCTTTAGAGGGTTTAATAATTACCCTGTCTATCAAACTTGAAACATTGATTAAGACATTTGCAGGCTTGACTATGTCTATTATGTTTTCCTGGTCAATCCTGAACCTCTTTTTGTCAAGGTTATCGCAGTTGTTTGTATTTGCTTTTTGCGCAAAAACAGAAATTGAAAAAAACAACATTATTAAAAGAAAAACCTTTTTCATATCCCCTCCCGAAAGCGTCTTTTAATTTATTTTACCGCAAAATAAAAAAGGGGGATAAAATCCCCCCGAAATTAAAGATAAAATTTTCCTCTACAAACTTGAAAGGGATATGTCTCCCG
>WFPG01000131.1 GCA_015487755.1 Acidobacteriota bacterium | reverse complement strand
TTCTTATACTTTTATTTTTTTGGATTAGTTTAATAATTTTTCCCCAAAATATTTCTCACAATATTATTTTCTCACCACTGCCTGTTAGTTGGACAAAATCTGAAGATAAAGGGGCGGAAAGATTGGATTTAAACTATAAGGTTGTTCTATTTAACAAATCTGAAACTCCTGAAGATTATATTTTCAGGATATACAACAAAGACGGGGTAAAGATTGGGTATAAAACAGGCAAATTAAACCCCCTCACAAAGGAAGAGATTGAAGTAAATAATTACATAATAGTGGAAAATGAAACACCCTCAAGCGTTAAACTAATCGCAAACAACATACTTTTGCTTATTATCGCAAATGACAATAACGGAGAAAGACTGACTTCGTACTGGCCTCCCGATGTAGGGGCAAAACAAACAATGTGGATAAACCACCTTGCCCCTGAGAGGGAGCAATTTTTCACATCGCTTTCAGTGTGTGCATACACAGATTGTAATTTAACATGGAATGACGCTGTTAAAAGTGAGAGTTTGGGTAACATTGAGGCGGACAATACCCTTACATTTGAGTTAGCCTCTGTTTACCCTTCTGCCTTGCCTGAAACAGTTTCAATGGCAAACATACAAACTCAAGAAGGCCAATCTGCCACAGGTATTGAGTGCTTCGGAAACTGGGATGACAAAATTACCTTTGCAACCCTTCCCACAACATGGTTTTCAAACACAAGACTTATATTCCCTCACATTGCTTATAGCAAAACCCTTTACTGGACAGGTCTTATAATTGGAAACCCAAATTCTGAGACTGCAAATATAAAAATTAGGTTTATGGGGGCAGACGGAACTGTTCTTCAAACACAGCAAACTCAAATATCTTCATTAAACAGAATTGTAATGCTGTTTGCACATGATAATACAGCAACCCCGTCGTTGCCTGAAGCAATTCCAGACGGAACTGCGTGGCTTGATGTTTACTCCGATATCCCTTTAACAGGGTTTGAATTATTTGGCGGAAACGACACAACAAAGGCAGATTATATGGAAGGAATAAGGGCAACCTGCGAGCCCTTTGAAAAGGGAGTTGCCCCTTACATTATTGACTCCTCAAACAGGTGGACTGGCATTGCAATTGTAAACTCTCTATCAATCCCTGTTACCGCAACACTTACCCTGCTTTCCCCTTCAGGGGCAACACTTGAAACAAAAACACTTGAATTCAACCCCTTTGAGAAAAAGGTTGACTTATTGAGAAACATCTTTTCAAGGGAAAATGTGGCACAGGAAGGAAGTTTAATAATAGAATCAAGTGAAAAGGGCTTATTAACGGGAATTATAGTCTTTGGAGATGACAATACGGTTCCGAGAAAGATATTAGGTGCTTATGAGATTATCCCGTTAAACTTAGAGAGAATGTACGGGCCCTTTCAGGGACAATCCACCCTTCCGAGGTTCGGGGTTAATTCTCCTAAATTTAATGCAAGTGAAAGCGTCACACTCCCCGGACAGGAAGCAATTCAGAAAGAAATGGCGTGGCTCTCTTCTGGACAGCCTTACAGGTTTGCAATAAGGCATTTGCAAAACAGAGATGTCATGTATAGTGAATGGATAGATAATAACAACTCTGAAAACAGGGAAAAGTTTTTGAAAAACACTCAAGGCTTTAAAGTAATACCAACCCTTGTGGGGTTTAAAGCAGAGTGGAACGGCATAGGGGAACCAGAAGACCCTATTGACATAAATAACCCTGAAGATGTGCAGCAATTAGAAAACTATGTTAAGGAAGTTATTAGCACATATCCCGATTTAAATTACTATGAAATATTCAACGAAACCTTCGGCACCGACACACTTGGAATGGATAACTTTGCAGCAATTTTAGATAAAACAATAGATACTGCGAGAGAGATAAACCCCAATATAAAATTCAGTTTCCCACACCTGCTCGGCACAATACCTTCAATATTGGAAAATGCGTTAGATACACTAAAATTCTTTGCACATTCATACCCTGACACAATGGCAAAGTTTGATGTTTATGGAATACACTACTACGGCCCTTGGCAGGATTATGCTGATTTAATAAGAGAAAAACTTTTAGCACCTATGGAAAACGGCGAATTGCCTGAAAAACCGTGGGTTGTAACTGAAACAGGCATTAGCACAAGAACGGATATAGATACTGTAACCACAACAAACGGAATTGAGCCGGGATACCAGAATCAGGCTTCATACATGGTAAAAATGTTTACAATTAGTTTTGCATTAGGGGCGGAAACCTGCCTTGTCCACAGTTTTCAGAGCGGAAGCACTGGAGGGAGTTGGGCAGGTTACGGGATATACGATGACGACACAAGCAGGAAGCCCTCAGCCTGCACATTAAGGCTATTTGCTGACTGTGTAAGGGATTTTACATCTGTTGATACAATAAAAGAGGGAGAGGATGGAATATGGCTTTACAGGTTTAACAATGCCCATAGGCTGAAGGGAGATGTATACATTGCATGGAAAAACGACGGAGTTTCTTCTTCTGAAACAACCTTAACCCTTTTAACCCTTGCTGGCCAGAGGGTAAAAATTATTGAACTTGTGCCGACAGAATGTCCCGGCAAGGTTGGTGATATGGCTCAATTTAACCCAGACGACATATTTCCCACTCAAATTTCAGAGGTTAACGACGACGGAACAATTACCGTAAACTTCGGGGGATACCCAATTTTAATTCAGGCTACCGACAGAAGGGATACTTACAAAATCGCAATTTACACAGATACTTCAAACGGAGAAATCCAGAACCTTTTAGGTGTTATTGCAGGGCCTTACACCCCGCCTCAATGCCCTTTTTATGATTTTACCTCTAAACTGCAGGACATAGGGGTAACAAGCATAAGAAACAACGGTTATTACGATGATAGCCTTGATATTGAAGGGATTTTCCAGTGCCCTGATGACTCTGTTTACCCCTCATGGGATTGCGACGCAAACAACGACGAATACTACCACTGGGAGGCAAGCGACAGGACTTACTCTTCAATAGTTGACGGCGGGTTTGAGCCGTTTTTCAGGGTAGGTGGGGAAACTCAATGCTATTACAGGGAACACGACTTTGCAGGACCAAGGGAAGACCAGTAAGATAACTGGCTTATAGCGGCTAAAAAAACTGTTGAAAGATATAAAAACTGGGAATCACACCCCAATGCCTTTCCTTACCTTGATATATGGACAGAATGGCCTAATCAGGACTTTTTTGACAGGGGGACAGAGGATTTCTTAAATTTCTGGACAAAGGTTTTTAGAGAGTTAAAAGCGGATTACCCTGACTTAAAAGTGGGAGGCCCAGGAATATTAAAACCCACAATTGATGTAATAAATGGAAAAGTTCAGGATAACCTTGCGGTAAGGTTTCTTTTAAAACTATATAATGAAGGGTTAAAGCCAGACTGGATTGGCTTTCACATGTGGAAAAGCGACCCTACCCTCTACTACAAAGCGGTTAAGCAATTCAGGAATTTGCTTGACGGCAAAGGGGATTTTTCCACAGTTCCCTGGGCAGGGACAAACTTCTTTGAAGGGGTTGAAATAATATGCGACGCCTGGGGATACGGCAAGGATTACGATAGTGAGGATTGGTCGGGACCTATCTCATTTTCCAACGAATTTCTTTTCCACGAAATGAACAGCAAACTTGGAGCGGCAATAATTTGCGCAGATTTTATAGCACTTCAGCAGGGGGGTGCGGTGAGGGCATACTATTACCGTGCAAGCGACGAAAGGCCGACAAGCCCTGATGCAGGCCCTAACGACGAAAACAAGGGTTGGACAGGGTTGTTTTACGGAGACGAAAACGGGACCCCAAAGCCTGCGGGAAACGGGTTCAGGCTGTTTTCAATGCTTTACAGAGAATACCCTGAAGTTTTAACAGAAAACTTCTATTCAAT
>WFPG01000130.1 GCA_015487755.1 Acidobacteriota bacterium | reverse complement strand
TTTGTGAATATCAAGAGGCTCTTTTACTATATCTTTTATTTTCATTAAAGGGTTAAAAGAAGTAAACGGGTTTTGAAAAACAACCTGAATTTTTCTTCGGTATTCCTTTAATTCTTTTTTACTCATTGAAAAAATATCTTTTCCGTAAAACAGGATTTCCCCGTTATCAGGTTTTAAAAGCCTTAAAATCAATTTGCTTACAGTGGTTTTCCCCGAGCCTGATTCTCCTACCAGCGAGAAAAATTCCCCTTTTTCTATTTTGAAAGAAACATTTTTAACGGCATAAATTTTCTTTTTTTCAAAAAACCCTTTTTTTAAAACAAATGTTTTAGATACGTTTTTCAACTTTAATAAAGGTGGCATCTTACTTTCCTGCCTTTAATTTCTTTCAATTCAGGGTATTTCTTTTCGCAAATATCCATCTTTTTTAAACACCTGTCACAAAAAGGGCATTTATCTTCCTCTTTTACCCTGTGGGGAACATTGCCCGGTATAGCGTCAAGGTATTCCTTTTTACCTTTATGAATGGCAATGCTTTTTAATAGCCCTTCAGTGTAAGGGTGTAAAGGGTTTTCAAAAACATCTTTAAAATTGCCGTCTTCCATAATAGAGCCTGCATACATTACAAGCACCCTGTCCACTAAATTTTTTAGCAGTAAAAGATTATGAGTAATAAAAATAAGGGATAGTTTTTTTTCGTCAACAATTGATTTAATTAACTTCATTATTTCCTTCTGGGTGATAACATCCAATGCTGTGGTGGGCTCGTCTGCTATTATTATGTCAGGGTTTAGCATTAAAATAAGGGATAGGTAAATCCTTTGAGCCATCCCACCGCTTAATTGAAAAGGATATGAATTAAAAACAAAGTCGGCATTATCTATCTTTACCATTTTAAAATACTTAATAGCAATTTCCTTTGCTTCTTTTTTACTTGACACCACACTATGAGACAATAAAGTTTCAACAATCTGGTTTCCCACAGTAAAAACAGGGTCAAATGCACTTTGAGGCTCCTGAAACACATAACCTAACCCTCTTCCCCTTAACCTTCTTAATTCTTCCTTTGAAAAATGAAAAATATCAGAGCCTTTAAACTCAATTTTTCCCCTTTCAACCTTTCCGTCTCCTAAAATTATGTTCAACAGCGATAAAGAAAGCACAGACTTACCGCAACCTGATTCCCCTACCAACCCTATCTTTTCTCCTCTCTTCACCGAAAAAGAAACATCCCTTACCGCAATTGTCTGGGGATAAACCACTTTCAGGTTAGATACCTTTAACAAACACATTAAAACAAAAACTCCTTATTGTACTTTAATCCGAAGTAATTGTAGGCAAGTTCTGTAGCCACCCTTCCCCTTGCAGTTCTTTCAATAAATCCTATTTGAAGCAAATAAGGCTCGTAAAGTTCCTCTATTGTAACTTTATCTTCGGATATTGAAGCAGACAAGGTATTTAAACCAACAGGCCCGCCTCCGTAATTTTCAATAATTGTTTTTAAAATCTTTCTGTCAATTTCGTCCAGCCCTTTTTTGTCTATTTCAAGTTGGTCAAGGGCATACTCCGCTATCTCAAAGTCAACAATACCCCTTCCTTTCACCTCGGCAAAATCCCTTACCCTTCTCAATAACCTGTTTGCAATCCTCGGTGTTCCTCTTGAACGCTTTGCAATTTCAACAGCACCCTCTTCTTTTATCTCAATACCTAAAATTTTTGCAGTCCTTTTAACAATTTTCACCAACTCTTCAACAGTGTAGTAATTCAACCTGTGAATTATGCCGAACCTATCCCTCAAAGGGGCTGTTAACAACCCTGCCCTTGTGGTTGCCCCTATTAAAGTGAAAGGGTTTAACTTAAACCTGTAACTCCTTGCCCCCGGCCCGCTTCCTGTGACAAGGTCTAATTGAAAGTCTTCCATAGCGGGATACAAGATTTCTTCAATGTTTGAAGATAACCTGTGTATTTCGTCTATAAACAAAACATCCTTAGGCTGCATTTTGGTTAAAATAGCCGCCAAATCCCCTGCTTTTTCAATTACAGGGCCTGATGTAACTTTTATATTTACCCCTAATTCGTTTGCAATTATTGTTGCAAGGGTTGTTTTCCCTATCCCCGGGGGGCCGTAAAACAAACAATGGTCTAACGCCTCACCCCTCTTTTTTGCAGCCTGAATAAAAATTTTCAGGTTTTCTTTTACTTTATCTTGCCCTATATACTCTTCAAGGCTTTTTGGCCTTACTGTTTTTTCAAAACCGTTTTCGTCTTTTGTTTTTGCAAGGTTTCTGATTATATCCATAGGTATTAGTTTATTACAACTCCCTTATTTTAACAATCAATAGTATCCCAAAAGTTTCTTTGCAATTATTTTGCCTTCCTCAACCCCCGGCTGGTCAAAGGGGTTTATATTGTAAAGATAACCGCAAACAGCGGTTTGCAATTCAAAAAGATAAATCAATTCACCCATAGCCTCTAAATCTATCTTGTCTATTTCATAGAGAACAACAGGCCTTCCGGCATTTTCAAGAGCCTGCATTGTCCCTTCACATTCAGCGTCCATAAGTTGGGAAAACCTTTTGCCGTTAAGGTAAGAAAAGCCTTCAAATTCCCCGAAAGACTCGGGTATTAAAACATCTGTTTTTTTATTAACTTTGAAAAACGCATAAAATTTGTCGTCAGGGCCTTCTCTGTAAAGTTGAACCTGAGAGTGCTGGTCTGTTACCCCTTTTGCAAGCACCCCTGTTGCCCCTACATTCACTTCTTTACCGTTTTTGTCAAATCTTTTCCCCAATGATTCGGCAAAAAGTTGAAGATACCACTCCCCGAACCTGAACAACCTGTCGGAATAGATAAACAATACCTTAATATTTTTGCCTTTGTTATAAAAGAGATAATCAAGCACCGCCCCCGTTACCGCTAAACCTTTTCCTTCCTGCTTCTGTTTTAGTGCACCTTCCAATAATTTTTTTGTATCTATGCCGCAGTATTCAAGAGGGAAAATCCCCACAGGGGTAAGAACCGAAAACCTTCCCCCAACATTTTCCGGAACTTCAAGGCTTAACAATCCCAATTGGTCTGCAAGTTTTCTTAAATTCCCCTTCGCAATATCGGTTGTAATTACTATCCTTTTCAATGCCTCTTCTTTCCCTAATTCAAGTTCAAACAAATTGTAAAAAAACTTAAACTGGGAAATCGGCTCAACTGTTGAGCCTGACTTGGAGATTACATTTATTACGGTATTTTGAGGATTTATCTTTTTTGCCACTTCGTGAATTGTATCAGGGTCAACATTGTCAAGTATTATGAGGTTTTTGGTTAAATCGGCAGAGAAACAGTCCCTCACCATTTTAGCCCCTAAAGCGGAACCGCCTATCCCCAATACAAGCAATGTGTCAATCCTGTCAGGCAGCCTTTCTGAAACCGTTTTTGCCTGCTCAATGTACCTGTCTGTTTCCGGTAAATCGGTAAAACCTATTGCTTCGTCTTTCTCAATCTCATCGGCAAATTTTAGCCCTTTTTCAAAAAGTAAATTAAATTCTTTATCTTTCCTAAACTTTTAAAGTTTTCTC
>WFPG01000129.1 GCA_015487755.1 Acidobacteriota bacterium | reverse complement strand
GAGGAAGTGCGTTAAGCTCAACTTATTACGATGTAACACAGGAAACAACTATTAATGCAACGGTAATAGGGTATGATACCGTTTACCCGTCAAGGCTTCTTGTAACAACGGAAGATTCTGAGCAGCTTGCGGTTTTTATGGCGCCGAAATGGTATCTTGCTCAGCAGAATATCACCTTTGCCGAGGGGCAGGCAATAACAATTATCGGTGTTTTAACAACCTTTCCCGATAGCACACAGGGAATTATAGCAAGGCAGATTGTATCAGGGGATTCGCTTTACGAATTCAGAGATGAAAACGGAATTCCTCTCTGGGTTTCCACAAGGGGAATGGCTGGCAGAAGAGGCGGAAGAGGCGGCCACGGTGCGGCAGCATACGGCAATGTTAGCCCTTGCGGTAATCTTGCATCAATTGTTTCGTCTTTGCCTGTTCAAGAGTTAAATGATACAGAAATTGAAATACTTGAAAAAATGAGACAGGAAGAAAAGCTTGCAAGGGATGTTTACCTTACTCTTTACGAAAAATGGGGCTTGAGAGTATTCACAAATATTGCTCAGAGCGAACAGTCTCACATGGACGCCGTAAAGGTTTTATTGGATAAATACGGGTTGGAAGACCCTGCGGCAGATAATGTAATCGGAGTTTTTAAAGACCAGGTTTTTACAGACTTATACAATAGCCTTGTGGAAAAGGGCAGTGCATCTCTTACCGAGGCATTGAAAGTGGGAGCAACAATTGAAGACCTTGATATTAAAGATTTGGAAGATGAAATCGCGTTAACCGACAACGAAGACATTAAAATGGTGTTCCAGAATCTTTGGAAAGGCTCAAGAAACCACTTGAGAAGTTTCTACAGCTTGATTGTTGCAAACGGTGAAACATATGAGCCTCAATATATTTCTCAGGAAGAGTTTGACGCGATAGTAAACTCACCGAAAGAGAGAGGGTTTATATTAGACGCAGACGGCAATGTTTATTCTACTTGCGGAAGATAGTACCGTGGCCTCAAGGTAAACTCCTAATTAAATCGGGGGATAAAACCCCCGATTTTTTGTTATAATTCAATAAATTAACGGAGGAAGAGTATGAGAAACTTTAAAACAAGAAATTTTGTGTCCCTGTTTATAGCATGGACGGGGCTTGTTTCAATAATTTCAGGGATAATTCTTTACTTTGCCCCTGCCGGAAGAGTTGCTTTTTGGGTTGATTGGCATTTCTGGGGGTTAACAAAAAAACAATGGCAGGCAACACACACTGTATCAAGTTTTTTCTTAATGATTTTTATTATCTGGCATTTAATACTTAATTGGAAAGTTTTTGTTAATTATATGAAAGATAAGGCAAAAAAAATCAGTTTTACCGTTCCCGAACTTTCGTCCTCAATATTGATTGCAATTGTTTTAACAGTGATGTCAATATATTCAATCCCTCCCGTTTCTTATATTATGGATTTCGGGGATTATCTGACAGCATCATGGGAAACTAAAACAACTTCCCCTATTATCCCTCATGCAGAAAGGTTAACTTTGGAGGAATTCTGTGCAAAGATTAACCTTCCTGTTGAAAGGGCTATTAAAAGGTTAACCGCATACAATGTTAAAAATGTTTCTGCAGATAAAACCCTTGAAGAGATTGCAAAGAAAAACAACCTTGCTCCCAAAGATATTGCCGATATCTTAAACTTTCAGAAACAGTTCAAAGAAACATCCCCAATCCCTGTTGAGGAAAATAAAAATAATGAATATGACACAGATAAAACTTCTCAATCGGCAGTTAGAGGAAGATACGGGCAGGCTAAAGGACAGCCTTCAAATTTTAACGGCTTGATGTACATAGGCAAAATGACTTTAAAAGAGTTTTGCGAAAAAACCGGGATTGATATATTAAAAGCGAAATCATTGTTGAAAAGCAGAGGTTTCGGCGATGTTGACGAGAATGCTGTTTTAAGGGATATAGCAAGGGAAAACGGCCTTATGCCCAGAGAATTGGGGGAAATGATTTATTCTTTAAAAGAAACGGATACAGATAAGGGCGGAACTAAATAATTAAGGGGTTGAGTTTGAAAGAAAACCTTACTGCCGGCACTAAAAAATGGTTTTGGGGGACAATGATTATTCTTGTTAATATAGCTATGTTTTCGGTATTGTCTTACCTTGTCATTCACGAAAGAAACGCTTATCTTTCTTTGAGGAAAGAAGCCGGCAAAACACTAATGACTGCCGTAAGCCATAACCTTGAGTACTCTTTAAAAAGTGAAGAAAGACTAAAAGAGCAATTAAAAAATAATCTTCTAAATGTTGCCTCGTATCTGATTAGTGAAAGCCAAAAAAACGGTAAGCTCAACATCTCTAAGCTGGTTCAACTTTCAAACAAGTTCAAAATATTTAAGATTGCCGTTTTAGATAAAGATTGCAAGGCTATTTATGTTTCAAGGGGAAGGTTCGGAAAAAGGTTGAACAACAATGAGGAAATTAAAAAGGTTTGTTCAGGCGAAATTGATTATTGGGTAATAGGATTAAAGCAAAATTATAGAAAAACGGGTTATAGATTCGTGTTGGTTAAAAGGGTTAAAAACGGCGGTGCTGTTGTCTTAATGGCAGATGCCACTTATTTAAAAAATGTCTTTAAGGAAATTTCTTTTTTCCATGTTTTGGACAGCATAGTTAAATATAAAGATATTGAATTTGTCAGGTTTGAAAGGTTGGAAAATGTGGTTTATGAAAGATATAGTAATCCCGAATACAAAAATATTGTATTTTTCCCTCCTGATGTTAAAAAAGCGGATGAAGTTTCAACAAGGGTAGTAGAGGTTGGAGATGCGGAGATTTTGGAGTTATCTAAAAATATCATTTTCAACGGAGTTTGGTACGGAGTTTTAAGGTTGGGTTTATCTTTAAAATACATTGACCTTCTTGATAAAGGGTTTTTAGTTTTAGCGTTAGGGCTATTTCTTCTTGTAATTCTTCTTGACGGGGTTTATGTTTATGCAATAAGGCAAACGGGGAAACTCTATGAAGAAAGTTCCAAATTTCACTCTGTTATAAATCAGATTGAAGACGGGATTCTTATAAAACAAAATGAAGGCAATGTGTTAAATAACAAAGCGGCATTGAAACATTTAGGGAAATATAAGAACAATGTTTTAAGTATGAAGGAGGGAACCAAAACTTTTGAAATTGAAGGTAAAAAGATTTTGGTTTCAAAAAAAGTCTATCCTTTTGGCGAAGTATTTATTATTAGGGATGTAACCATAGAGGAAATTTCTAAGGAATCCAAAGAGAGGGAAAAGAAAATTTTTTCTATGGGGAAATTGGCATCGTCCTTTGCCCATGAAGTAAGAAACCCATTAAATACCATTTCAATGATTATTCAGCAGATTGCTTTTTCACCGAATCTTTCCGATTCTCAAAAAGAGATGATTGAAATTGTTAAAAAAGAAATATCAAGGTTGAATGAAATTGTTAAAGAGT
>WFPG01000128.1 GCA_015487755.1 Acidobacteriota bacterium | reverse complement strand
GTTTTTCGTCTATAATTTCAATGAGCTTGCACTCTTTTGCAATTACCTTTGCAAGCCCCCCTGTTGCCACAACCTTAGCGCCCGGCAATTCGTTGAGCATTCTCTTTAACACTTCTGAAACAAGCCCCACATACCCGAAAAATAAACCTGATTGAATATTTGTTACCGTGTTCTTCCCTATTGCGCTTTTCGGTTTTCTAATTTCAACCTCCGGAAGTTTAGCCGCTTTCTCAAAAAGGGAAAAAGCAGAAATCTTCAAACCGGGAGCAATAGCCCCGCCTAAAAATTCATTTTTTTCGCTTATTGCGTCAAATGTTGTAGCAGTCCCGAAGTCAACGACAATAAGAGGCGGTTTATATTTGTTTATTGCTGCCACACAGTCAACAATCCTGTCTGCACCAACTTCGGACGGTGTTTCAACCATTAAGGCAAGCCCGGTTTTTATGCCCGGCTTAACAAAGAGAGGTTTAATGTTAAAGTAATTTAAAGACATAAAATAAATAACCTCTTCAAGCGGGGGCACAACGCAAGATACAATAATGTTTTTCACCTCTCTGTAATCAATCCCCTGCAAAGAGAGAAGGTTTCTAACAAGAATGCCGTACTCGTCCATAGTCTGGTTAATATTGGTTGTTAACCTGAAATCCATAATCAATTCGGAATTTTTAAAAACCCCTATTGTTGTATTTGTGTTCCCAATATCAAGTGCAAGTAACATATCTCACTCCAATCTAAATTCATTATCTAATTGCTTATAAAATGATAGCAAAATTTCAGCCCTTTGTTTACCGAGTTTTTTGGCGGTCTCGGTATGGAAAGCCTCAACAATTTTAGGGACAAGTTCCGCCCACTTTAACCCTCTATTAACTATCCCTTCGGTGTCTATTCCGCCGAAAGCACCTGCTATTGCAAGGGAATGGGTTAAAGACAAAGCGCCAACCTTTGTAAGTTTATCCGCATCCCAGAGTATTTTCCCCTCAAGGCACCTTTCTTTATTGTCCTTAAAAAGCCCCACATGGTGTTTTATAGCCTCTGCAACATGCTCTATTTCCCTGTCTGAAAAGTCATTTATGTCTTTCAAAATATCTTTAGCCATATCGGCGCTTTTGTATCCGTGGTGTTTGTTTTTACCCTCTTTTATAAAGAAACTCTTGCCTATATCGTGAAGGTAACAGGCGGCAACAATAACCTTTAAGTTGCCCCCCTCATGCCTTTGCAAATACTTTCCATGGCGAACAACAGCCATAACATGCTCAAACCTGTAATCAAAGGGTATACCGCCTCCGGAAAGTTTCCACAAAGCGGCCGCTTCCTTTTGGGTTTTTTCCCTTAAAATGTTTTCAAGGTACCTTTCCCAATGAAATTCTTTATTCATCTTTCTCCCTATGAATTATTGTAGTTGTCGCCTGAGAGGTAGGCATAATAACAACCTCGTTAATCTGGACATGAGACGGCCTTGTTACTGTAAATAAAATCAAATCTGCAATATCTTCAGGGTAAAGAGGGGTTAAGCCTTTGTAAACATTGTCCGCCTTCTCCTTATCCCCCTTAAACCTTACAATTGAAAATTCCGTCTCAACAAGGCCGGGAGCAATCTCAATTACCCTTAAAGGGGTATCCACAAGTTCAATCCTTAATGCACGGGACAAAGCCTTTACCGCATGCTTTGTCGCACAGTAAACATTCCCCCCGGGGTAAACCTCTCTTCCCGCAATAGAGCCTACATTTACAATTGTTCCCCTTCCCTTTTTAACCATTTGGGGAACAAACAGGTTTGTAATGTAAATTAACCCTTTAACATTTACATCAAGCATCTTGTCAATATCTTCAATAGGCTTTTCAATAAGCTTCTCCATTCCGTATGCAAGCCCCGCATTGTTTACAAGTATGTCAGGGGCTTTTAAATTTTCGTCAAGGGAATTGAAAAAGTTTTCGCACTCTTTAAAGTTGGAAACATCAACCTTGCCTGTTACAACCTTAACATTGTATTCCTTTTCAAGGTTATTCTTTAATTCTTTAAGCCTCTCTTCCCTTCTGGCTATAAGGATTAGGTTGCACCCTTCCTTTGCAAAGTACTCGGCAGTTGCCCTGCCTATGCCTGCGCTTGCCCCTGTAATTACTGCCCATTTATCTTTTAATTTCATAAATCCCCCTTTATTTTTATATTTGATGTTATCGGGAACCTGAACCCGCTTACAAACGCCTTTGAGGTAAGTTTTATAACAGGCGCTGCCTGTTTTCTCTTAAACTCGCTTCTGTGAACCATATTAATAACAAAATTAACCGTTTCAATATCAATACCTGTCTTTTCAACAATCTCTTTCGGGGATAAACAGTTTTCTATGTAATTTTCTAAAATCAAATCAAGTGTTGAGTAAGGCGGAAGGCTATCCTGGTCTTTCTGTCCCGGTTTTAACTCTGCTGAAGGCGCTTTCCTTATTATATTTTCAGGGATTATTTCTCCAAACTTTTTGTTTATCCACTTTGCAAGGGAATACACCCTTGTTTTGTATAAATCCCCTAAAACCGATAAAGCACCGCACATATCCCCGTAAATTGTGGCATACCCGACAGCCAGTTCCGATTTATTGCCTGTATTTAAAAGGATTGAGCCTGTATTGTTTGAATAAGCCATCAGTATTAACCCTCTCAATCTTGCCTGAATATTCTGCTCGGTAATGTCCTTTAAACCGCTAAATTTTTGAGTTAATTCTGATTTTAAAACCTCAAAGAAAGGCGTTATGGGAATCTCTTCAAGTTTTATCCCAATGTTTTTTGCAAGTTTAATAGAGTCTTCAATGCTTGATTTGCTTGAATAAGGCGACGGAAGCATTATCCCCGTAACATTCTCTTCCCCTAAAGCAAATTTTGCAAGCACGGCAACTAAAGCGGAGTCAATCCCTCCGCTTAAACCTAAGTGAACCCTTTTTGCGCCTATTTTTGAGATAAAATCCCTAATCCCTATTACAAGGGCATTGAAAATCAACTCCTCTTCGTCTCCTTCAACAGGATAGTAATCCCCATTTTCACTTTCGGTATCCCAGATAAAAAAATCTTTATCAAACTTTTTGGCTTTCTTTATTATTTTTCCGTCTTTATCAAATACGCATGAATCCCCGTCAAATATAATCCCGTCTATCCCGCCTGCCTGATTTATAAAAATCAAAGGCTTGTTATATTTTTGGGCAATGCTTGAAAACATCTTTTCCCTTAAATAAACCTTTTTGTAATAAAAGGGTGAAGCGGCGATGTTTAAAATAATATCACAACCTTCATTAACGGTTTCATAAACAGGGTCAAGAGGGTAAAGGCCGTAAGCGGGTGAAAACTCTGTATTCCAGCCATCTTCGCAGATTGTTATGCCAATTTTCTTTCCATTTAACTCAAAAATAAGGTTTTCCTTTCCCTCTTCAAAATACCTTTTTTCATTAAAAACATCGTAATTGGGAAGAAGCCTTTTTCTGTATATTTCTTTTAACTTGCCTTCAGTAAACAAGCCGACTACATTGTAAAAGGGTTTCCCTTTGCCCTTGTTTTTTTCAACAAAACCTAAAAGAATAGATATCCCTTTGCTTAAATTCTTAACCCTTTCAAGGTATTCCTCTGTCTGTTTCTGAAAATGGTGCTGAAAGATTATATCTTCAGGCATATAACCGCATAAGGCAAGTTCAGGGAAAATAATCAAGTCGCAATTTTCTTTCACCGCTTTTTCGGTAAAATCTTTTATCTGCTTGAAATTGTATTCAAAATCCGCAATGCGGGGGTTTATCTGGCTTATTGCTATTTTCATAAAAACTCCCTTACTTTCTTGCCTGTCAATT
>WFPG01000127.1 GCA_015487755.1 Acidobacteriota bacterium | reverse complement strand
GATTAAGGAGTTTAAGTTTTGAACTATTTTTTCTCTTTAATGTTCAATACTTTTTTAAACTTTGCAATAATCCTGGTTTATATTCTCTCTTTAAGATTTATACTTCCTAACGGTGAAAAAGGGTTATTAAAGGAAAAACTAATAGCGGGCGTACTGTTTGCTATAAGCGTCTTGATTACAATGAAATACCCCCTTAAAATTGCCGACGGGGTAATAATTGATTCAAGAGTAACATACATAATATTACCTACCCTACTCTTCGGTGAAATCCCCGGGCTTTTCCCAATGCTTACAGCCATAATGTATAGGGCATACATAGGCGGAAAAGGGGAAATAGGCGGGATATTGATTATTGTCTGTGCATACATAATAAGCCTATCCTTCTACTATTATATTCGGAAAAAAGGTAAATTAAGGTATATTCATATTTATCTGACTTCTTTAGCGGTGCATCTTCTTATGGTGCTTTTAATATTTATTTTTGTAAAGGAATACTTTTCTACCTTTTCCGCAAAAATTATCCTAATTTTAATAATATTGCTTTTCCCTATAATTACTACAATCATGGCTGTTTTTATACTTGAATCCAGAAAATGGGAAACTTTAAAAAACGAAGCAGAATTTCAAAAAAATTATTTAAATACATTACTCAACAACATATCGGAAATAGTAATAAGTTCTAACATAAACAACAAGATAATATTTGCCAACAAAAATGCCAAAACTTTTTTTAATAACAAAAAATTAATCGGGGAAGATTGCCGTCAAATTATATCTCTTTACGACAAAAGCAAAAACGAGATTACCGAAACTATTCTTAAAAAAGTAAAAAATGGGGAGAAAATAGAGCTTAAAAATTGTTTTATAAAACAAGGGGTAAGATATGTACCTATAGAAGGAAGCATTTCCCCTCTGTTAGAACACGGAAGAAAAACCACGAGTTACCTTTTGACATTTACCGATATTTCCGAAAAAACAGAAAGTGAAAAACTATTGTCAGAGATTCTTGAGAGAATATCTGACGGAATCGAATCATATGATAGAAACTGGAATTACACCTTTGCGAACAATAAAGCGGCAAAATTATTGAATAAAAAATCCGCAAAAGAGCTTATCGGCAAAAACAAGTGGAAATTAGAGCCTGAATCAATAGGAACACCATTTTATAATGCATGTATTGAGGCTTTAAAAACGCAAAAACCAATTTTTATGGAACATTATTACAATCCCTTGAACAGATGGTTTGAAAACAGGATTTACCCTTCAGAAAACGGCATTACCGTGTTTTTTAGTGATATTACAGATAGAAAAAAACTGGAAGAAAAAATAAATAAAATGAACCAGGATTTGCAAACCATATTCAAACTTAACCCGGCAATAATGTTTGTTTGGGATGCAGATGAAAGAAAAACACTATTTGTAAGCGATAATATAGAAACAATTTTAGGATACCCTAAAGAAGAAACAATGAAAGACAGTTGGTGGAGAAAAATTGTCCACAAAAATGATTATGAAAAGGCATTACTAAATTCAGACAGGGTTTTTGTTGACGGGAAATCGGAACATCAATTCAGGGTATTTAAAAAAGACGGGTCTATTGCATGGATTTTTGAAAAACAGATTATGGTAACTGACAATAAGAACAAAAAAAGGATTGTCTACGGAACATGGGTGGATATAACTAATTTAATCAAATTAGAAGAAAAAGTAAGAGAGCATGAAAAAGCGTTTAATAACCTTTTTGAAAACGACTTTGTCCCTATGCTGTTAATTGATTCATACACATTCAAAATTGTTGACGCAAACAAAAAGGCCTGCGAACTATATCAATACACACATAAAGAATTAACTAAAAATTATATTTTTGACTTTCACGGAGAAAAGTTTGAACTTACCGAAATTAGTGAAAAGGACAACCCAAAACTAATTGTAGAAACAGAACACATAAAGAAAAACGGGGAAAAGATTGATGTTGAAATATACGGAATACCTTTTACCCATGACGGAAAAGAATATGTCCTCGCAATTGTAAATGACATCACAGCAAAGAAAAAAATTGAAAAGGATTTGATTGAGTCAGAAGCAAAATTCTTTTTAGCATTTCAATCTTCTCCTATAGCAACTGCTATCACAAATTTATCTGATGGGAAGTTCATAGACGTAAACCCGGCCTTTGAAAAGATTTCAGGATACTCAAAACAGGAAATTTTAGGGAAAACTTCACTTGAATTAGGCATGTGGATTAATACCAAAGAACGAGAAGACTTTACAAACCAATTAAAGAAAGAAAAAATGGTATTAAATAAAAGAGTAACATTTAAAAACAAAAAAAGAGAAAAAGTCCATTCTCTATTTACCGCTTTCATTTTACAGGAAAACCTAATGTTTT
>WFPG01000126.1 GCA_015487755.1 Acidobacteriota bacterium | reverse complement strand
TTTCAATACTATATAGGACTTAACCTTTCAAAGCAAAGTTTTAATAAATCTTCCACGCTTTTTTCTGCTAAATCATCCTTTGATATATCCTTTAGTACCCTATCTATTTCTCTTCTTTTGTACCCAAGGTTTAAAAGAATTTGATAAACTTCTTCAGGTATATCTATAAGTTTTCGGTTATCCTCTTTAACAAGTTGCCCTTTTAGTTCAAGGATAATCCTTTGGGCAGTTTTTTTGCCAATTCCCGGAATTTTAACAAGGAAATTGGCATTTCCTTCAAGGATTGCACTTTCCACCTTTTTAACATCAAAGGGGGAAAGAATTGCAAGGGCTGTTTTGGGGCCTATTCCCCCTATTGCTATCAATTTCTGAAATAATGACAGTTCCTTTTTAGAAAGAAACCCATACAATTCGTTTCTATCCTCTTTAACAAAATGGTGGGTATAGAAAAAATACTCCTCTTCTTTTGCAACTTTTGATAGGGTTTGATAGGAAACAAAAAGCCTATAACCTATGCCCGCACAATCTACAATTACGGCATTAGGCTCTTTTTCAAAAACCTTTCCTTTTATAAACGCAATCATTTAAAAACAACACTTTTTCTCAAAATTGTAAAATTTCAAATTAGTATCGTAATCTGTTTTCATAATTTTTTTAGCCTTTAAAACATCCCACTCGGCGAAACTTTCCACTCTGACATTTGCTTTGCCTATTGTCTTATAATCTACCGAAACATTATAATCCCATTTCATATACCTTGAATTGCCGCCGCCTACAGTAGTTATCAAAAACCTATTTGCAATTCCGCCGAAAGAGTAGCATCTGTCTCCCTGCCATTCTTCATCTCCGGCGTTTACATCAACGGGAATCCAGCCTATAGGAGGTAAGTATATTTCAGCCCATCTGTGATATACATTGTCAAATGAAGCATCCTCTCCCCTAACCACAACAGAGCCTACATACCTTGCGGGAATGCCCGCAGCCCTGCATAATGCAATGTAAGAGAATGTATATTCCGAACAAGAGCCTGTCCCCCTTGAAATAACTACTGGGGCTATATCCCATCCCCCTACCATCTGGTAATTTATTCTATCTGCAAGAAATTCAAACAACTTTCTCGCTTTAAAGTAAAGGTTTTTTTCATTGCCTACAACTTTTTTTATAACATTCTGAATAATAGGGCTATTTAAAACATACTTTTCGTCGTCTTTCAGATAAATTTCTTTGATATTTTCGGGAATGTCATCTTCAGTCCCAATTTCGTCTGGAAAGATTTTGTAGGAGATTGCAAAAAACCTTCCTTCAACCTCCATTTTAGAGTTTAAAAAATCCCCGTTTTCCATATCTTTTGCCGAGTAGACGGCAACCTTCTGGCCGTATTGGTCTTTAACAACTTTGTATTTGCCGTAAAGTTTTACCTTTTTCAACTCTTGATTATCCCTGTTTACGGGAACCGCAATAAAAGCCTTTGCTTCGGTTATTTTTCCGGTTCCCATACACTCTATTGTCGAATAAACCGTTACTTTTGCATCCCTTATGTCAAACCTTTCGCATTTGTTTTTTATTGAATTTATATCAGCAACATATACTTGGTCTTTCTGGTAACAGGAAACATAGAGTTTTCCGTCTTTAAAATACAACCCTGTCGGGTAAGGAACAGGGGACTTTAAATAAAATACAGTCAAACCTGATTCAATATCAACAAGATAAATTCTGTCTTTCCCTCTGTCCGCTACCCAGAGATAGCCTTCTCTCGTTTTCGAAGGCATAAAACACATTGCCGAAACGGTAGGAAAAGGGGATTTTATCTCCCTTAAAGTTGTTCCGTCGTCTTTAGAAATTTTAACGAGGTTTTTCCCTCTGTAGATACAAGCCCATAGATTTCCGTCTTTGTCAAAAGCAAGCCCCGTAATCCTTTTGTAAGGCGCAGGCAGGGTTTTAACACAAACACCTGTTTCAAAATCTATAAGATATATAAACTCTTTCTCCAAATCCGCTACCGCAAAAAGTTTCCCGTTAAATGCAAGAGCAGACGGTTCATAATTCGGCAATTCAACAAATTTTTTAATTTTAAAACCGTTGTTGATACTTCCCTCAAATTGATAAAGTATGTCTTTATGCCTGTCTGTTGTAAAAAAGGAATTATCCTTTACAATAAGCCCGTTTGTAAAACCAGTAGGCATATAAGCAATTTTTTTAAACAATTGAGAGGAGTTAAAATAATCCCCCGAAAAGGCTGATAAAGAAAAAATTAAGCAAAATATAAGAGTAACCTTTTTCATAATCACTCCCCTTTTTCAACAGGTTTGAACACTATTCCTTCAAACGAATAGTCAAACCTTGTAATTTTTCCTTCCGGGTCTTTCAAAGAGTAAGTAAAGGGAACAGATTTCCCGTTTTTCAAACTGTTGGCAAGAAAAACTTTTTTAGTTTCAACAAGTTTGCCTTTGCTGTCATAAATATTGAGTATTATGGATAATTTTCCCACCTCAAGCCCTGTTACATTTTTAATATCCGCCTTAAAGG
>WFPG01000125.1 GCA_015487755.1 Acidobacteriota bacterium | reverse complement strand
GCGCTTTTATAACCTATTTATTTTTTAACATTCAATCTTACATTTTCACAGGGAAAAGATTAAGTTTCCACCTTATAAAAAAAACTGAAGACAAATATCCTTCCGCTTTGGTTATTTTCTATAATTTAAAAATAGTAAATTTATTCTCTCGTTACTATGTCCCCTTTGTGAGCGGAACCTGAAATGATTTTGCATTTTGAATACTTTTCTTTTACTTCCACTACCTTAACACTTCCCACAGTAGTCATTTCAGCGCCTAACTCTTCGCCTGTATCCGGGTCAATCAAAACTTCCCCCTTCTTTTTTATTGTGAAAACATCACCTGCCTGGACACCGTTCCTTGCACCTAAATTGATAAAAACATAGCCCATTTTAGCGGCAATTACTTTACCCTGTTTTACAGCCATTTCAGGGGATTCAATTTTTAATTCTTTAACCTTTTTACTCAACTTGTCAGCCATTTGCTCCACAATAGGCTCAAAAATGTCATTTACCATTGTTTCATCGTAGTCAGTACCGCCACCTATTGTTGCAATCCTTAAATTCATAAACTTCTTTGAGCCCATTCCTTTGTCAACATAAACAACTTCACCTGTATCAGTTCTTATAAGCCTTATATCAAGCCTTCCTTCAAGTTTCTTATTTTTAAACTTAAAGCCTACCTTAAAAAAAGCGTCAAAACTTTTCCCCTTATATGCAAACCTTGTCACTTTACCTGTTAAAAGGTACTGTACACCGACAAGTTTACCTATTTTTACGGCAGTTGAAGGGTCTACATTCCCGGACATACTTAAATTTTGCTCTTTTAAAATCGCTTCAAGTCTTTTCCTTTCAAAAACCCTGACAGCACCCCTTTCCACAAGGGCAGTTGTAAAAAGTTCCACCAATGCAGCCGAAATCTCCCTTTTGTGAGGTTTAAAGCCGTACCACAGGCCTGCGTCATCCACATCAAAATTAACTATTGCAATTCGAGGCCTTGTGTCTCTGGCCTGTAACATTCCTCCAAACAAAAGAAAGATTAAAAATACACTTAACAATCTCCTTAGCATTTATCCACCTCCGAATTATTCTCACTAAAGTTTACTAATTTATTCTAAAAAATCACTTGATATATATCACATTACTTGGTTGCTTCTTTTAACTCCTTTCCGGGTTTAAAATAAACTATCTTTTTAGCGGGCACATTTACCTTTTCACCGGTTTGAGGGTTTCTACCTACTCTCGGTCTTCTCTCCCTTATTCTAAAACTTCCGAATCCCCTTAACTCAATTCCATCTCCTTTCTTCAGAGACTCAATCATTGAGCCTAAAAAAGTATTAACTACCGCCTCAGCATTCTTTTTGCTCATTCCCATTTCCTGAATTAAAATGTTAATTAAATCAGCCTTTGTCATAAAAACCTCCCTATATTGAATTTAAAATCTTTAAAGCTTCATTTTTAACATTGTCGTATTTCAAAGCAAGTTTTAAATTTGCCTTCGCCAATCCTTTCTTACCGATTTTTAGATAGCATTTCCCTAATTCAAGGTAAATTTCTCCGCTTTCAAACCCCAAAGCAAGGCATTTTTTATAGAGTTCCACCGCTTTATTCCACCTGCCCAGTTTTTTACAAATATTTGCAAAAAACAAGAGATATTCTTTATCTATATTCTCAAGATTTTCGCATTTAGAAAGTATAGAGTAAGCAGTTTCATAATCATTTTTTGCTACCGCTTTTTTTGCCCTTTCCTTGCAATCATTCAATAGGTAATAATTTTCAAAATCAGCTTTAAATTCACCTGCAATGCTATCCAGCATAACTTTTATTTTAGGCTTTTTCTCTTTTGGGGATACTTCGTATAATTTTCTTGCATAATAATAAGCCATGAGTTTATTTTTTTCGACATTTAAATAACTTTCCGACAATAATGCATATGCTTCTTCAGGCTTATCTTTTAAACCAACAGCCTTTAACCACATTTTTCTTGCTTCTTTAAGCTTTCCCTCATTTACAAGCAATTCTCCTAACCTAACATAACTTAAATAATCATCAGGATAAATTGCAAGAATTCCTTTATAAACATTTATTGCGTCTTTCAAGCGCTTTAATTGAACCAGATATTCTGCATATAACACCGCATATTTAAGTTCCGTTCCTTTTAATTTGTATAGCCTTTCTATAAAAGGCAAGCCTGCTTCAGGGCTCTCTAACTCCATATAACATATACTAATATGATAAAGAGCCTTTTCGTCATTTTGATTCTTCTTTTTTGACAGATATTTCAAATAATTAGGGATTGCTTGCTGATAATTACCCGCATTAAAGAGTTTCTCCGCTTTTTTTAAATACTTTTTCCCGCTTCCCAAATCTCCTAACCTGAAACCTGCAAACAAATTTAAGCTTAAAATCAACGCTAATACAAAAGTTATTTTTCGCATTCTTTAATCCTTTTCATTGCTTTTTTGTAAATCGGGTCGGAAGAAGGCAATATCTCTACAACCTGGCGGAAATAAAACAACGCCGCCTTACAATTATTGTACTGCGTCTGCTCAATATATCCCTTGTTATATAGACTCTTGGCCGTTCTTAAAATGTCCCTTTTAAGAGTTTGCATTGTCCTATTGGATGGGTCAATATCAAGAACCCTATCCGCATAATCAAGTGCTTTTGTGTAGTTATTTGATTTATAGAAGGAGTTAGCCTTATTTATATAGTATTCTCTTAACAATTTTTTGCACTCGTTTTCAATCTTTCCGTCTTCGTACCAGAGGTATTTTTTAGAAATAGAAAACAATTTTTCAAAATTTTCCGCAGCGACATCGGTATTGCCTTCCATTACGAGTTTTTTCCCTTTTAAATACAAATCCCTGACTTTTGAAAGGTTTTCTTTTAACCTTGTTATTTTAGAAGGAACGGTTAAATTTTTCGCTAAATATAATTGTTTCGCATCTATTAACTTTGAGATTGCATCAACAATCTCACCGTTTAGATAAAGTTTTTTAGCCTCCTCTACCAATGAATTTGCTTCAGAATTTACCTTTCTCCTCAATGCAAAGTATCGCTTCCTTGCAAGCCTTTTTTTCATAAAAGCCTGATACTTCTTTTCAAGGTTATTTGCCACAGTAAAAACTTTCTCGTCATTTGGGAACTCTTCTTTTAACTTTACAATTTTTTGATATGCACTTACAATTTTGCCTTCGTCCATAAGGGTATCAATATCATCAAGTGCTTTATTTATGTATTCATTTTTCTTTTCTTCAAAAAGCGTTTTACCTTTAGTGTAGTAAAGAGATTGGGTATTTATAGTTTCAAG
>WFPG01000124.1 GCA_015487755.1 Acidobacteriota bacterium | reverse complement strand
TATTAATAAGGAGTCTAGTGAGTATAAGTTGAGTCATGATTTTTTTAAAGTAAGATAATTTTGTTATTTCTTTTTTTCTCAAAACCTTTTTAAATGATTTAGTTATGAAGGCTGAAGTATGAAGTATGAAGGCTGAAGTTTGAAGTTTTAATTAAAAATTCTGAATTTTAGATTTTAGATTCTGGATTAAATGCGGAAAACTTCTTTTAAATCAAAAAGTTACTTTCCTCAATTCAGAATCCATCATCTCTAATCCAGCATTATTAATCATCAATCCACCATCCAAAATTTCTAATTCACCTTTCACTATTCACTTCTCACTTTTTCACTATTCACCATTTCACCCAGCACCCAACACCTATTTACCCAGAACCCTACTTACCCAACACCCAAAAACCTTTTTATGCTATAATTTCTTTAGCAAAACTATCTTTCAGGAGCAATTTTTATGAAAAAACTGCCTATAGGTTTAAACAGTTTGAAAAACATAATAAACGAAGGTTTCTTATATGTTGACAAGACAAAGAAACTATACGAATTGCTTGAGCACGGCAGGTATTATTTCCTTTCCCGTCCGAGAAGGTTCGGGAAAACATTGACAGTTGACACACTTAAACACATCTTTGAAGGGAATAAAGACTTATTCAAAGGCTTATACATCTATGACAAATGGAATTGGGATGAGAAGTTTCCCGTTATTAGAGTTGATTTCAGCCAGATACCTTCAAAAAACTCGTCTCTATTTGAAAAATCCATTCTTAATTACCTGAAAGAAATAGCAAAAGATCTTAATATTGATGAAATTGAGGGAGATTTTTACGGGAATTACTTTAGAGAACTTATAAAAAAGGCCTTTGAAAAGTATCAAAAACCTGTCGTTGTTCTCATAGATGAATACGATAAGCCTATACTTGACAACATTGAAAAGCCTGAACTGGCTGAAGAAATCAGAGACTTACTCTCAAACTTCTACGGAGTGCTGAAAGGCTTGGACGAATACCTGAGGTTTGTACTTTTGACTGGAGTTACCAAATTCAGCAAGGTGAATCTATTCAGTAAACTGAATAACCTTGAAGACATTACCGTTGACCCGAGGTTTTCCGACATCTGCGGCTACACAGAAGACGACCTTGATAGGTATTTTAGCGAATACTTAAAGGGAGCAAACAGGGAAGAAATCAGGAAGTGGTATAACGGCTATTCATGGTTAGGGGAAAGGGTTTACAATCCCTTTGACATACTCTTGTTTATATCCAAAGGCTTTGCTTTCAGGCCTTATTGGTTTGAAACAGGTAGTCCCACATTTTTAATAAAGTTAATGAAGCAAAAGAAATACTTTATCCCCGAACTTGAGGAAATAGAGGCCACAGACAGTATGTTAGGCAGTTTTGATGTCTATACAATGGAAATTGAGGCATTGCTATGGCAGACAGGATACCTGACTATAAAGGGGACAAAGCAAATAGGAGGAAGAGAAAGTTATCTTTTAAGTTTTCCAAACTTAGAGGTAAAAATATCTTTAAACGAATTTATATTAAAACAACTATCAAATGTGCAACCTAATCTTTATAGCACAAGCATTGAAAAGATATACAACGGCTTTGTTTCGGGAGATGTGGAAACAATAATCTCCATACTTAAATCCCTGCTGTCCGCAATCCCTTACACAAACTTTACAAAGAATGAGATTGACTCATACGAAGGCTATTATGCAAGCGTAATTTATGCTTACCTTGCATCTCTCGGAGTTGACCTGATTGCAGAAGATATAACAAACAAAGGAAGGATAGACTTAACAATACTCCTTCCCGACAAAGCATACATAATTGAATTTAAGGTAAAAAGCGAAAAGGAAGAAAAAGACCCGCTAACACAGATAAAAGAGAAGAGATACTTTGAGAAGTACATAAACAAAGTGAAAGACATATACCTTATCGGTATTACATTTGATAAGGAAGAGAGAAACATAACCGAATACAAAAGTGAAAAGTTGAATTTAGACAGTAAATGATAAGT
>WFPG01000123.1 GCA_015487755.1 Acidobacteriota bacterium | reverse complement strand
TTTGTATACACTGTAGCCGGTTTTGTTTATAGTATTTTGTTTAATATAATACCGTTTTTTAAATATGAGCCTTATTTGATGTTTTCTACTGACATAATCCAGTTGGTAATTGCTTTAACATTCTTTAATTCAATGGAAGGTTTTTTAAAAAAAGAGTCGCCAGACACCGATAAGGAACATTATGAAGGTGAGGCTTGATTTGAGAATTATCCCGCCTAATTTGCCTAAAAAAACGCCTGCTATTGATTTAAGTATTGTTTTAATTTCCCTTCTTCCTGCTATTAATTCTCCAACAATTACCCCTGCAATAAGGCCGAAGAATATTAGATAAAACTGGAAGGTAAAAATAGCGAAGAAAAAGCCTAAAAATAGTCCTATTACCGACCCGTAAACAGCCTGTTTGGAAGCGTCAAACTTTTTTGCCCCGACAGTACCTGAAAAAAATTCTATTATTTCGCATAGAATTGCCAGTATTCCGAGAATTATTAAAACAATAGGGCTAAACTTTTGAAAATGCTCGAAATATCCGTATACAAGTGAAGTAATAAAAAGGACAACTCCCCCTGCAAAGCCGGTCAGCGATAATAGCAGGGAGAGTAAATAAAAAAGAAGTACAACTATTTTTGAAATCATACTATTTCAGGTTTTTCTCCTCAAGCCATCTTTCTGCGTCAATAGCAGCCATACAGCCTGAGCCTGCTGCTGTTATTGCCTGCCTGTAAACCTTATCCCTTACATCCCCTGCGGCAAACACCCCTTCAACGGATGTGTAGGTTGAATCAGGTTTTGTGATTATATAGCCTGCTTCGTCAAGTTCCAGTTGGCCTTTTAAAAACTCCGTATTCGGTTTATGCCCGATAGCCACAAAAAACCCGTCTATTTCTTTTTCAAATATTTCGCCGGTTTGGACATTTTTAAGTTTTACCTTTTCAACAGCATTGTTACCCATAACCTCAACGGGAACAGTGTTCCAGATAAACTCAATTTTAGGGTTATTTAATGCCCTTTCCTGCATAGCCTTGCTAGCTCTTAACTTATCCCTTCTGTGTACCACATAAACCTTTTTTGCATGGTTGGTGAGATAGGTTGCGTCTTCCATTGCGGTATCTCCGCCGCCTACAACCATTACAGTTTTGTCTTTGAAGAAGAAACCGTCACATGTTGCGCAACCGCTTACCCCTCTTCCCATAAACTCCTTTTCACCGGGTATTCCCAGCCATTTTGCGGAAGCGCCTGTTGCAATAATTAAAGCGTTTGCTGTAAATTCTTTTCCAAGCATTGTTTTAACTTTAAATGGACGGTTTTTTAAATCAACCTCGGTTACCTGGTCTGCATCAATTGCAAGCCCGAATTTTTCGGCGTGCTCTCTCATTTTAACCATTAACTCTGGGCCCTGAATTGATATAAAGCCGGGAAAATTTTCAACCTCTGTGGTTATAGTTAATTGCCCGCCAGGTTGCATACCTTCAATCATCAATGTGTCAAGCATTGCTCTTCTTGCGTAAATTCCCGCAGTGTATCCTGCAGGCCCGCTTCCTATAATGATAAGGGAAAAGTGTGTTTTAATAGTCATACTCAACTCCTTTTATGAATTTTTCGTACGCTTTATAGTATAATCCAGGTTTGAATTATCAACAACTTTTTTCCAATCTGCTATAATCATTCTGTTATGAGTAATATTGTTGACCCAAAAGAAGGCTACAATCTGTATGCTGACAATTACCAGAACGATTACAGAAAACTTGAATCGTTTGACAAAGGGGAATTTTTAAAACTAATTCCCGAAAGGGCTGAAGTTGTTGTTGATTTAGGTATAGGAGACGGCAGAATTGCTGAGCATTTAAGAAAGATTTCCGATAAATTCATAGGGATAGATATATCTTCAAAAATGCTTGAAAATTGTTTAAAGTACCACGGAAATATTGACCTTGTAAACGCAGACCTTGATTTTTCAATACCGTTGAAGTCTGAAAGTGTTGATTTTATATCCGCTTATTTCTTATTTGTCCATTTAAAGGACGCTAAAGGGTTTATAGAAGAGGCGTACAGGGTTTTAAAAGAAAACGGCATTTTTTTGTTTAACTTAATACATCAGAAAAAACCCCCCGTTTTAAAGGCTAAAAAGAAAAAGTTTAAAATAAAGTCTTACTACCACATTCCCTCTCATATTGAAGAGTATCTTGACTATTTCTGGTTTAAATGGGAGAGGATTGATATTTTTGAGGATAAATTCTGGGTATCAAAGATATATAAAGCGGTTAAAGTTTAAAATTCAAACTCTTTAACTTTAGCGTAATGTGTTATTTGCCATTTTCCTTCTTTATAATGTGCAGTAATTTTGTAGTTGTCGGTTTCGTTCACGGTGGCGATAAAAAAGCCTATTCCCGTCATTTTTGAGAATTTTTGCAATTCTATCTTTAAATTATCCTGATTATCGTAAAAATAATCGTTTTCTTTTATAAGAAGGGATTTAATCTTGTTTGTAATATGGTTTTTAGCCTTTTGTTTTTTTAATAATGTTTTTACTATTTGAGGTTTTATTCCCTCGATTTTCATGCTTGACAGTAATTCCATTGCTATTTTTGAGCTTTCCCCTTCCGATGTGTCAATGGTTTTCATTAAAACAGAGTGAATTAGTTCTCCCTTTTCTTTTGTAGAAAGCAATGTGTCCAGTGTTTCTAATATTGCAGTTTTTATGTAATCTTTTTTAGTTGAATAAAAGTATTCGTTTTCAAAGATAGGCATATTTCTTTCAGACATTCTTATTTTATCGTTTAACTCCATAATGGCAGGCTCTACATCAAGGTTGCTTGAAATAAATTTTAGTTCTTCAGGTAAAAGTTCTCTGGATGCGGAGTATGTGAAGTCAGTTTTTTCTTTCGGTTTTTGTTCCAGTATCTCTAAAAATTTTCCGTAATCAACGGTAATCTTAAAATTATCTTTACTGTAAGT
>WFPG01000122.1 GCA_015487755.1 Acidobacteriota bacterium | reverse complement strand
GGCATAAACCCGATGTTTTTATAGTAAAAGCCTGCATTGACAAGTTGTTTTGTGTAAAAAACCGCATTATCAAACTTTATCCTTACGCCTTTTTTTAACCTTTCGCCTTTTTCTAATCTGTTTGAGTCTAAAAACAGATAATCAATCATTTCACAAAATTAACATTGAGTCATAATCGGGAAGAGGCCACAATGATTTATCGGTTTCCGTTTCAAGGAAATCCGCCACTTCCCTTAATTCATTCATTAGGGGCAACAGAGTATTTGCCGCAAAGAATGCCTTTTTCTCCCCCTCTTCCATATTTTCAAAGTTTGCAATCTCCCCTATAAGTGATTTTGTTTTCTCTTCCATAGATTTCATAGCCTTAATATATGCCGAATAATCAAAAAAATCAATCTTTGAGAAATGGCTTAACTGGTTTATTGCGGCATTTCTCACATACTTTTTAATCAATTTAACAAGCATCCTTGACTCAATGTCAATAACCTTTGAATAATGGTCATATTTAATATTCAACCTTGCATTAAGTTCCCTTTCAGACAGAATGCCTAATTTTATAAGAAAGTCCCTTTCTTTCGTGTCTCCGAATGAATTTTTCAAAGCCTCGGGGGTATTTCTTAAATTTGACAACCCTCTTTTTTCAGCCTCAATCTGCCACTCTTTGCTGTATCCGTTTCCGTTAAAGATAATTTTATGGCATTTTTTCAATACCGTGGAAAGAGCGGAAAGGATAGCCTGTTCCCTGTTTTTTCCTCTGGATTTTTCTTCCTGTATTAGTGCACTAATCTCGTTAAAACTGTCTGCAACAGAGGCATTGAGAACGGTATTTGGAAGGCCTAAAGGCTGGGAAGAGCCAACAGCCCTGAATTCAAACTTGTTTCCGGTAAAAGCAACAGGCGAAGTCCTGTTTCTGTCTGTATTGTGCCTTTCAATTTGAGGAAGGTATGAAAGCCCTATTTCCAGTGTCTTTGAATGCTCAGGCTCAACAAAGTTTCCTTCTATTAGGTTCTCCAGCACATTGCCGAGGGCAGTTCCGACAAAAACGGAAATTATTGAAGGAGGGGCTTCATTTCCGCCTAACCTGTGGTCATTTGCAGCGGAAGCAACCGATGCCCTTATGAATTTTTCATGCTTGTAAACCCCGTTTATCACCCCGACAAAAAATACCAGAAACCTTAAAAACTCCTCTTTATTTCTGCCCGGGGAAAGGTAATTGATGCCTCTGTTATCCGCTATAGACCAGTTGTTATGTTTTCCGCTTCCGTTTAACCCTTTAAAAGGCTTTTCGTGAAGAAGTAAGGAAAAACCGTGCTCTTCAGCCTTTTTCTTTAGCATTACCATTACAAGGTGGTTGTGGTCTGCAGCAATGTTTAACTCTTCAAAAACAGGAGCTAACTCAAACTGGCAGGGGGCAACCTCGTTGTGCCTTGTTTTTGCAGGCACACCCAACTTGTACAAAGCAAGTTCCACATCTTCCATAAAGTACTTTACCCTGTCTGGAATACTTCCAAAGTAATGGTCTTCAAGTTTTTGCCCTTTAATTGAATTAGCACCTATCAAAGTCCTGCCCGTTATCGCAAGGTCTTCCCTTTGTTTAAAAATATCTTTGTCTAAAAGGTAATACTCCTGCTCAGGCCCCGTTGTAACAAAAACCTTTTCAGGGACAGGAAATTCAGCAACCTCAAGGAGTTTTTTGGTTGAATCTTCAAGAGCCTTTATTGATTTCAAAAGAACCGACTTTTTGTCAAGAGAATCACCGTTGTATGAAAGAAAAACCGAGGGGATACAAAGGGTATTTGTCTTTTTGCCTTCAACTATAAAACACGGGCTTTGAGGGTCCCACGCAGTATAACCCCTTGCCTCAAAGGTTGACCTTGTCCCGCCGCTGGGAAAACTTGAAGCGTCAGGCTCACCCTGAATCAATTCATCGGCAAGAAACCTTTCAATAGGGGTTAAATCTTTGTCAAATGTTAAGAAAGCGTCGTGTTTCTCTGCTGTAAGCCCTGTTAACGGATGAAACCAGTGGGTGTAATGGGTACAATTGTTTTCAATAGCCCATTCTTTTAAGGCATGTGCAATGCACTCTGCAATTTCCTTTGAGATAGGCTCACCCTCTTCAAGTGTTTTTTTAAAACGCTTATAAACCTCATGGGAAAGTTTATCCCTCATTACCCTGTCATTAAAAGTAAGAGTGCCGTAAATTTTAGAAACCTTCATTTCAACACCTCGCTAAAAGCGGTTTTTGACGAAGGAACAGGGTCCATCTTTTTCCCGCATGAAACACTTAAAAACAAAAACAACAACACCGTTAAAAAAGCAAAAAGCCTCATTTCCCCCCCTTTTTTAAGTTTTCAACTCTAATGGCAAAATTATATCAACTTTTCCTTACTTTTTTAACCTCTCCGGAATAAAAAAGCATCTCTTCATCTTCTATTTCAATAATTATTGCAAAATCGGGGGAAAAGCCTTTAAAAACACCAGTAACAACCTCTTCCCCTGAATAAAACTTCACAATATCCCCCTTTTTAAAAAAGGAATTTTCCTCAATAAAGGAAAGCAGAATTCTCAAATCTACTTTTTCATTAAAAACTGTTTGCAATTCATCAATAAGCAGTCTTACAAACTCCTGCTTTGAAATAGAAATCCTGTCTTTTAAAGCGGCGCTTTCTTCAATAGGTGCATATGAGTAGTTTATGCCTATTCCGATAACCACTTTTGCAATGTTGCCTTTTATCTTTGATTCAATAAGTATGCCCGCCGCCTTTTTACCGTCTAACAAAATATCGTTTGGCCATTTTATCTCCAATTCTCCAGAAACATGCCTTTTCATTAAAGAAAAAACCCTGTAAACCACTTTTAGCGAAAGGTTTTTTACTTTATCAACCTCAACAATTTTCCCGAAAGAAAAGTGAATATTCCCTTCAGAAGAAAGCCATTGGGACTTATTTCTGCCGTATCCTTTTGTTTGAATATCTGCCGACACACAAACTTCAGGGTATTTTTCAAGTTGCCTGAACGCTTCAAGGTTTGTGGAATCAACTGTTTTTAACTTTATCTTTTTCATTTTTCAAAGCATACATACACAACTTTGTTAAAGGGCATTTATTGCATAAAGGCCTTATCGGTTTGCATATATTTTGCCCGTGTTTTACAAGCAAGCCGTTGTATTCCCTCAAATACTTTTTAGGCAAAATCTTTTTCAAAACCTTTTCGCTCTGCTCGGGGGTTTCGGTTTTAATAAAACCCAGCCTGTTTGAAATCCTGTGCACATGAGTATCCACGCAGACTTCGTAATGTCCGTAACCGTTTGAAAGCACAAGGTTTGCGGTTTTAATTCCCACATTGGGCAATTTCAATAAGTCCTCTTTGTTGTCAGGCACTTTCCCTTTATGCTTTTTTACTATTATCTCGGCAACCTTTTGCAAATTTTTCCCCTTTGTTTTGTAAAACCCTGCAGGGTAAATCAACTCTCCAATCCTTTCAGGGGATAGTTTCATAAGTTTTTCAGGGGTGGACGCCTCATTAAAAAGCCTTTCGGCAGAAACGGCAGTTACCTCGTCCCTTGTCCTTAAAGAGATAATACAGGAAACAAGCAATTCCCACGGTGTTTTAAACTTTTCAACAGGTGTTTCTTTGCCTTTGTAAAGTTCAAATAAAATCTCAATTACTTTTTCAATGTGTTTTTCAAAGAGTTTTTTCAGGTACGGCTTTATCTCAAGTTTTTTAGAATAAAACAGGTGAGATTTACACTTACAATCCCCGCAACCGAAACCGTCAACAGGGGTTAGCCCTTCATTAAACAATATTTCTGCAAGAATATGTTCCAATGCATTATCGCCTACAATATAAGGGTTTACAAAAAGAATTTGCGCTTTTTCAGTTAAAAAATCTATATGCCAGTGCTTTTTTACTTTTTCTTTCTTTAAATGCCTCTTAACCCTTGAAGACAACCCTCTCATTGCAGAACCGCAGTAGTAGTAATACCCTTTTTTTAAAGAAAAAACTTTTGATTTTGTTTTTAGGTTGCAATCGGAAGGGAGAAAACAAATTAATAAATAGACGCCTTTATTCATTACAAAACTAATCAATCAAGCCGGCAAAACCGAAAAATACCTTTGTCCCGTTTTCCCTTACCGCAACAAAAAAACCGCCTGCCTGCTCCACAACTTTTCTTAAATGAAAAAGTTTTTCCACAAGTTTTACTTTGCCTGTATATTTATTTCCGACAAGAATAATCTCAATCTGCCTTTCGGTAAGGTTTAAATCGGGGAATTTAATTTCAACCAAAACCGGCCATACCCCTCTGCAAAAAAAACCATCTTCAAACCCTAATTCAAAAGAGTATTTAATTCCCTCTTTATCAAGAAAATCAAAAAAGTCCTTCAACTCTTTTTCAAAAAAGCCTTTTTTAGCAAAAATCTTGCCTTTCAAACTCTCTTTTAATTGATAATATTCACTTAATTCACTTAAATGAATTCCCGCATACTCAACAGCAT
>WFPG01000121.1 GCA_015487755.1 Acidobacteriota bacterium | reverse complement strand
GAATAAAGCAGTAAATTAAAAACCCTACGGCAAGGAGAGAATAGGTTATTGCGATAGGAAGGCTTTCTTTTTTCACTTCCCTTTTTGTTGAAAAATAAATTGCCCCTAAGTGCATTGTAACCCCTATTGTCCATAGTATTCCCGTAATAAAGGGGTGTTCAAAGATTACAAGGATTCCTGCTCCTATAAAACCTATTACCAGAATTCCGAAAAAGAATGCGAAACCGAAATCAAGAGAGTAAAAAAAACCTGCACCGGGTATAAAAACATTTAAGAAGAAAACCTTTTTTTGCTTTTTATCAAGTTCCCTTAAGTCAAAAAAACTCAGTTTTTCTCCTCTCCTACCTGATATAGTTTCTAAACAGGTTTAGCCTATTTTCAACCTCAGTTAAAGTCAGGGTTCTCATTCTGTCAACACTGAAATCCTCAATTTGAAATGAAGAAAGCACAGTTCCCACTTTCAACCCTTCCCTGAAGGTATCAAAAGAGAAATTGCCGTACTTGTCAACATAACCTAAAAAGCCTGCGGCAAATGTATCCCCCGCCCCTGTCGGGTCAATTACCTTTTCCACAGGAAAAGCAGGCAATAGGGCTGTGTCATTTTTAGAAAATAAAGAAGCCCCGTATTCTCCCCTTTTAATGCAGACAAAATCAGGCCCCATTTCAAGTATCTTTTTAGCTGCTTTTACAACTATCTTCTCTCCTGTTAATAGCCTTGCTTCCCCGTCGTTAACAAAGATAAGGTTTACCCTTTTTATAACCTCTTTTAACTCATTTGGAGTTGTGTTAATCCACAGGTTCATTGTGTCTGCGGCAATAAATTTAACCTTGTTTTCTACCTGTTTAATAACCTTTAATTGCAGTTCAGGGTGAATGTTTCCTAAAAAAAGTATATTTGAATCCATATATGATTGAGGGATTACAGGGTCAAATTCCGCAAAAACATTTAACTGTGTATCGTGGGTTATTGCTTCGTTAAGGTTTTCCCTGTATTCCCCTTTCCAGAAAAATGTTTTTCCTTCTTTTTTTACAAGCCCTTCAAGGTTTACCCCTCTGCTTTTTAAAAGTTCAATATCTTCGTCCCTGAAATCTTTTCCCACAACCCCTACAAGGTTTACCTTTGTAAATAGAGACGCTCCCATTGAAAAGTGAGTGGCAGAGCCTCCCAAAACCCTTTCCCTTTCCCCGAAGGGTGTTTTTAGCGAATCATAAGCAACAGAACCTACTGCAATTATTGCCATTTCAATCTCCTATCATAACCTTTTTGCTTTTAGATTTTACCACAAAACCGTTATTTCTTTTTCTCCAGTGTTTTTTCTAAATAAGAGAGCATAGGGTTAAATTTTTCATTGGGAAAGCCTATAAAGATTTTGTCTATCTTTCCTTCAGGGTTAATTAAAACAAAATGAGGCAATGTGTATACTCTGTAATCTTTGTATGTTTTGTCGTTTCCCACAATAGCCACAGGGTACTTTATTTTTTTGTTCTGGGTTATAAACCATTTAAAAAAATTTGTCTGTTTTTCTTTATCCACTTTTTTCGGGAAAAGGTTTATTCCTATAACTTCAAGATTATGCTTGTAGTTGCTGTACAACCCGTCAATATAAGGGAAGGCTATGACGCTGCCTATTGACCTTCCTGAAAAGAAGAATAAAAGAGTGTATTTGCCTTTATTTCTGGCTATTGATATATTTTTTTGGTTAAAAGTAAGCACAATGTTTTGAAGTTCGGGAGCCTTTTCCCCAATCAATTCCAGCTGGCTTTCTACATTATCTATTAAAGTTTTCTCGTTTTTATCGTCAATCTTTGCAATTATTTTTTTTAGTGTGTTTTCCCCCTCTTTGATTTTGTTTTGAAGTTCATAGTTTTCCATTAACCCTAAAGCGGCAAAGTACCTTACATTAACATTTTGTACATTTGCGTTGAGAACCTGTTTAAACACCTTTTCTGCAAGTTTGTATTTACCTTTCTTTATTAAGCCGAAGCCTACATTAACATAGTCAAGGGCAACTCTCGGCTGGGAAAAGTTTATCTTGTTAAAGGAAGTTATAGCGTTTGTATACTTTCCTAATAAAAAGTATGTCTGCCCCAAAGTAGCATAATAGTAGTTTTGGTTTTCCTTGTTTATCTTTACTTTTTTAAGCAATGCAAGTGCTTTTTCAGGCATTTCTATTTCATTGTATAACCTTGCCGCCAAAATCTTTTCCTCGTCTGTAAGGTTGTTTTTGTTGTCGTTAATCAGTTTAAGGTAAATAGACTTTACCTTTTTTTTGAAATTAACCATTTCCTTTTCGGTTGCTATAAGGTTTGCTTCGTTTTTCAGTTTTTTAAGGGATTCTGAGTAATCCTGTTTTAACCCTGCAAAAAGGTTTAATCCGAAAAGGGATATTAAAATTAAAACCGCTGTTTTTTTCATATTCACTCCTTATTTTCTTTACTCGTTATTAGACGCTGTTTATCTTAAAAGTGTTTTCTTTGCCTCTTTCCAGTCTGGCAAAAACCTTTCCAATGTATTATAAAACTCTTTTCCGTGATTTGCATGGATAAGATGGGTTAATTCGTGCACCACCACATATTCAATACCTTTTAAAGGCTTTTGGACAAGTTTTACATTAAAGTTCAGGTACCCTTTTGCGCTATTGCATGAGCCCCACCTTGTTTTCATTTTTTTAATTCTAATTCTGTTTATTTTTTTAGGTATTATAGGTGAGTATTTCTTTATAAATTTGGTTATTATCTTTTCCGCTTCATTAAAATACCATTTGAATATTAAGTTTTCTATCTCTTTTTCCGTGCCCTCTTTCAGGTGTAAGAACAGTTTCCCGCCTTTAAATTCAAATCTGTTTTTATTG
>WFPG01000120.1 GCA_015487755.1 Acidobacteriota bacterium | reverse complement strand
TAACCGTAAAAAGCAAACTTACAGGCTTACCGTCCAATGAATTAAAATCAATAGGGTTTTCAAGTTTAAATATGTATATCTCGTGAGCCCTGCATTTGCCGTAAACAATGTGAGGAATGGCAACCCCTTTGCCTATTCCCGTTGACATTGTCTCTTCCCTTTTTAAAAACAGTTCAAGAACCTCTTCTTTGTCAAAATCAGGATGGTCTTTAACAATTACGTCCACACATTTTGAAAAAAAGTTTAATTTGTTTTTTGCTTTAAAATTTACAATTATCCTATCTTTTGCTAAAAACGGAGTTAGTTTCACTTATCGCTCCTTCACAAAATTCTGTTATGCATATATTAGCATAAAAAAAAATCCGGAAAAAGAAGCATCAGCAAAAAAAGAAAAATGTTAATTAGCATTATTATTGCTCGTCTGGGTGTGAATTGCGGTAAATATCAATAAGTTTATCAATTGAAAGGTGGGTGTACCTTTGTGTTGTTGAAAGGGACGCATGCCCTAACAACTCCTGAATTGCCCTTAAATCAGCCCCCTTGTTTAAGAGATGGGTGGCGAATGTATGCCTTAAAGAGTGAACCGACAGTTTCTTCATTGAAGAAATTTTTTTAAGCATTTGGGAAACAATAAACTTTATCCCCCTGTCTGTAATGTGCTTTCCGTCTCTCACATTTAAGAAAACATACTCTTCGGAGAGATTTTTCTTTTTTTTAAGGTACTTCCTTCTAAACCTGAAATACTTTTCTAACGCCTCTTTTGCAGGGATACCGAATGGAACAATCCTCTCCTTTCCCCCCTTTCCCAACACCCTTACAAGTTGATTTTGCATGTCAATATCCCTCATTTTCAGGTTTGAAAGTTCGGAAACCCTTAACCCTGTAGCGTAAAAAAGTTCAATTATCGCTTTATCCCTTGCGGTTTTAAAATCAATAGCCTGGGGAAGGGAATCAAACAGTTTCCTTATCTCCTCTTCAGTTAAAAAAGAAGGCAAAACCTTCCCCCTTTTTGGAGATGAGACAAGGGCGGCAGGGTTTTTTTCAATAAACCTTCTATTTTTCAAAAAAGAGAAAAAGGATTTTAAAGCGCTAATCTTCCTTGCAACAGTATTTTTTTCAAACTCTTTTCTTGAAAGGTAGGATATAAACATCCTGACATCGTCCCTCTGGACATTTTCAATACTCAATTTAAACAGGTTTAAAAAATCCTTAAATTGGTCTAAATCTTCCCCGTAGGCTATTATTGTGTTTATTGAGTAATTCTTTTCTTTTAAAAGGTAGTCAAGGAAAGCCTGCTTATAAAAATCAAAACCCTTCATGAAAAAACCTGTTTAAAAGCCTCTTCCAATTGCGGATAGTTAAACTCAAAGTTAAAATCCTTCAACTTTTTAGGAACAGCCCTCTGGCCTTCAATTAAAACCACTGCTCCCTCTCTAAAAAGAAGTTTAAGCACAAATGAGGGGACTGGAAATATTGCGGGCCTTTTCAAAACCCTTGCAATGGTTTTCGTAAACTCGTTATTGTCAACGGGATTGGGAGAAACAGCGTTTACAACCCCTTCTATTTTTTCATTCTCAATAGCAAAGAGTATAATCCTGCACAAATCCTCAATGTGAATCCATGAAAATCCCTGTTTGCCGCTTGCTACCCTTCCCCCTAAGCCTAACTTAAAGGGAAGTGAAACCTTTTTTATAATTCCCCCGTTTTTCCCTATAACAACCCCTATTCTCAAAGCAATTACCCTTGTGTCTTTTAAGGAAAAAGCGGCGTTTTCCCAGTCAACACAAAGTTTTCCCAAAAAATCTTTTCTTAAATCACTGCAATCTTCACCGCAGGGTTTAAAATCAGGGTAAACTCCCACTGCGGAAGCGGAAACAAAGCAGTCTAACTTTTTATCCAATTCTTCTATAGCCTGAACAATCTTTTTTGTTAAATCAACCCTGCTTGAATATAACTCTTTTTTGTATTTTTCACTCCACCTTTTAACAATGGGAGCACCTGCAAGGTTGACAACAATGTCAGCACTTTTAAGTTTATCCTTTAAAGCGGTTAAATCCTTAAAATCCTCTCTCTTTAAAGGTATTAC
>WFPG01000119.1 GCA_015487755.1 Acidobacteriota bacterium | reverse complement strand
TATTAAAGGCTTGTGAAAAAAGGCCTGTTAAAATTGAGGAAATAGAAAACTTAATTGACGATATTGTAGTGCAACTATATCAAAAAGGGGAAAGGGAAATCCCCGCAACCGAAATAGGCGAAATTGTAATGGAAAAATTAAAAGCGCTTGATTCGGTTGCATATGTCCGCTTTGCATCCGTTTACAGGGATTTTAAAGATGTTGAAGAATTTTTAAAAGAAATACAGAGACTTATGAAAAAGGGGGATGGCAATGATAGGTGATATCTTCTTTGAATTTAAACACCTTGAAAATGAGTTAAAAAAAATGCTTTCAGCATACCCCCGAAACGACATGGCGATATTCTTGCCGCCTATTGACATTGTAGAAAAAGAAGGAAAGATAGTAGTTTATGTTGACTTACCCGGGTTTAAATCAGAGGATATCAGCATAGAGTTTGAAGGAAAACATCTTTTGTTAAAAGGAACAAAAAGAATTGACAAAACAGGGAATAAAGGATTAAATTTCATATGTCTCGAGCGTAAGTTCGGACATTTTGAGAGAAGAATATATCTTGGAAAAGAGCCTGACATAGAAAAAACACAAGCCATACTATCAAGGGGAGTTTTAAGAATTAACATCCCCCTTCTTAAAGAAAGTGCAGAAAAAGTAAAAATTAAAATCAGAGAAGAGGAGTGATTATGGAGAAACCGCTTGAAAATATAGCAGAACCGGAAATTAACACACCTGATATACTGCCGGTATTGCCTTTAAGGGATGTGGTTGTTTTCCCTTACTTTTTAATCCCCCTTTCAGTGGGAAGACCTTCGTCAATAGAAGCGGTTAACGCCGCTCTTGAAGGCCAGAGGTTTATATTTTTAGCAACCCAGAAAAGCCCAGAAATTGAAAACCCGACCATAGACCAACTCTATCCTATCGGGACTGTTGCCGTAATTATTAAAATGCTTAAAATGCCTGACGGCACTTTGAGAATCCTTGTTCAGGGAATTCACAGGGCTAAAATAAAGAGTTTAAACGACGGCAAACCTTACTACAAAGCGGCAATAGAGAGGGTTAACGACAAGGTTGTTGAGAAAGATGTCAGGGTTGAGGCTTTAATGAGAACTGTTTTAGAGCAATTTGAAAAAGCAGTAAGCCTCGGCAAAACAGTACCTCCGGAATTTTTAAGCCTCATAACCACAATAGAAGAGCCGGGAAAATTATCCGACTTTATTACAAACCACCTTAATTTAAAAATTGAGGAAATGATTGAATTACTTGAAGAAACAAATCCTATAAAAAGGCTTGAAAAGATAAACAATCACCTTGCAAAAGAGATTGCGGTCCTTGAATTGCAAAAAAAGATAACCCTGGAAGCAAAAGATGAAATAGACAAATCCCAGAAAGAGTACTTTTTAAGGCAACAGTTAAAAGCAATTTTACACGAATTAGGAGAATCGGAAGACTTTGAGCAGGAATTGGAAGAGTATAGAGAGAAACTGAAAAAAATCCCTCTAAATGAAGAGGCTAAAAAAGAGGCTGAAAAACAGATTAAAAGGCTTGCAAGAATGCACGGGGATTCTGCAGAGGCAAGCGTGGTCAGAACTTACCTTGACTGGCTTTTTGAATTGCCGTGGGGAAGGTACACGGAAGACAACCTTGACATAAAGAAGGCAAAGAAAATCCTTGATAAAGAGCATTACGGTTTAAAAGAGGTAAAAGAGAGGATTCTGGAATACCTTGCCGTAAGAAAGATAAAAAAGGATATGAAAGGGCCTATCCTCTGTTTTGTGGGGCCTCCGGGAGTGGGAAAGACTTCTCTTGGCCGTTCAATTGCAAATGCTTTAAATAGGGAATTTATAAGGATGTCCATAGGCGGGGTGAAAGACGAGGCTGAAATTAGGGGGCATAGAAGAACCTATGTGGGGGCAATGCCGGGAAGGATAATTCAGGGAATAAAGCAGGCAGGGACTATGAACCCTGTTTTTATGCTTGACGAGGTTGACAAAATAGGTGCAGACTTCAGGGGAGACCCTTCAAACGCATTGCTTGAGGCTTTAGACCCTGAACAGAACAATTCATTTAGAGACCATTATTTAGGAGTTCCTTTTGATTTATCGGGAGTAATGTTTATTACAACCGCAAACCAACTTGACACTATCCAGCCTGCATTTTTAGACAGAATGGAAGTGATTCAGATACCCGGCTACACCCTTGAGGAAAAGGTTGAAATAGCAAAAAGGCACTTAATTCCTAAACAGATGAAGGAAAACGGAGTCCCGAAAGGCAAGATAAAAATCACATCGGGAGCGATAAAGAAAATTGTTGAGGGATATACAAGGGAAGCGGGGGTTAGAAACCTTGAAAGGCTTATCAACAAACTTATCAGAAAGATTATCTTCAAAATGGTTGAAAATGACGAGTTTGATAACCCTGAAGTTAAATACACGGTTAAAGCAAAGGATGTTAGAACTTACCTCGGAGTTGAAAAAGTGCTTGAAGACAGAAGGTTAAAGGAAAACAGAATAGGGGTTGCGACAGGGCTTGCATGGACACCGTTCGGAGGCGACATACTATTTATAGAAACATCTGTTATGAGGGGAAGCGGCAGGCTGATACTCACAGGGCAATTAGGGGATGTAATGAAAGAGTCCGCTCAGGCTGCTTTAAGTTATCTAAGGGCAAACGAGAAGAAGTACAAACTTACAGAATTCCCTTTCGATAAAAAGGACATTCACATACATGTCCCGGCAGGGGCAATTCCCAAAGACGGGCCTTCAGCAGGAATTACCCTTGCTACCTCCCTTTTATCGGCATTAAGTGAAAAACCTGTAAAAGCAAGCGTTGCTATGACGGGCGAGATAACATTAAGGGGGGATGTGCTTGCGGTAGGCGGCTTAAAGGAAAAGATACTTGCGGCAAAAAGGGCGGGAATTAACGAAATAATTGCACCTAAAGAGAACCAGAATGAGATTGAAGAGATAGAGCCTCAATACCTTGAAGGCTTAAACATTCATTATGTAAAATCTGTTGACG
>WFPG01000118.1 GCA_015487755.1 Acidobacteriota bacterium | reverse complement strand
GGAGAGTGGTGTTTATCTCGTTGAAAAGAGATTGGTAATAAAAAATGAGATTTATACATTATTCTTTGAAAATGAAAAAAGATACCTTGGTACTTTAAAGCATAGAAACATTGTTAAATTCTTCGGGGAGGGGGGAAGCCCCCTCTCGTTTTTTATTGAGTACGCTTCTTATAATGATTTAATTTCATATTTTAAGAAATCTCTTGAACCTGAACAGAAAGTTTCGTATATTAGGCAGATTTTAAATGCATTAATATTTTTGCATGAGCAAGGTATTGTGCACAATGATTTAAATCCCTCAAACATTCTTGTTTTTCAGAATTACAGGGTTAAATTAACCGACTTTGCTTTTACAGGAATAATAGGAGAGCCTGCATTTCTTGACAGGCCTATGAGCATAGGGCTTGGGACATCAGGGTATGTGAAAGATATGAATTTTAAAAAGCATTCAATAGTAAACGATATATATGGGTTCGGCAAAACCCTTTATGAGATTTTAACGGAAAGGTTTAAAGAAAGGGATGTTGACCTTAATTTAATTCCCAAATATGGTGAAGTTGTAAAGAAATGTCTTGATGTTGAATACAATTCAATTAAAGAAGTTTATAATGATATAGAAAAAATAACCGATGGTTTTACTAATTTGTAATTATTTTATCCTTCCAATGCGAATATTGCCGCTCCGTATGCCCCTATAATTTGAGGGTGTGGGGGCATTACAATTTCATACCCCGTCTCTTCTTCAAGCATTTTTCTGATGGCGTTGTTCTTTGCCACCCCTCCTGAAAGCATTAAAGGGGGGGTAAATGCAACAGAGTTAATCATTCCCACAATCCTTGTTACAAGCCCCCTGTGTAATCCTTTAAGAATTGCGTCAACCTCTTCCCCATAGGCAAGAAGGGATATAATTTCCGATTCGGCAAATACCGTGCATGTTGATGATATCTTTAACTCTTTTTTTGCGTTTAATGCTATTTCCCCTATCTTTTCAACGGGGATTTCCATCCTTGCCGCCGTATGTTCAAGAAACCTTCCCGTTCCTGCGGAGCATTTGTCGTTCATTGTGAAGTCAAGCACCCTTCCGTATTTGTCAATAACTATTACCTTGCTGTCCTGCCCCCCTATATCAACCAATGTGCCGCCGTGGTTTAAGGTGTGGTATATCCCCTTAGCGTGGCAGGTGATTTCAGTCATCTGTTGTTTTGCCTCTTCAACTAATTTTCTCCCGTACCCTGTGGAAACTATGGGGATATTTTCATTGTTGAATTTTGCTTTTACATTTTCTATTAAAGTGTTTACCTGCTCTTTAATTTTAGGCTTTGTGTTTTCAATGTGTTTGAACAGAATATCCTTGTTTTCGTTGATAACCGCTATTTTCACGGTTGTTGAACCTACATCAATTCCCATTGCTTTAACCATGGCTTACTCCTAACATTTCAAAAAATGATTCTATCCTTATTGCAACCTGTTCTTCTGAATATGCGTTTTCGTCGTTCTGGTCTGCTTCCAACAGCATTGCAGGTATTTTAAACTCTTCTATGAGTTTGTTTCTTTCGTCCATCTGCCCCATTGAATAGGGTTTGCACGAGCGGTCTGAATGAAGGATAACCCCGTCAAGTTTGAATCTGTCAACCATGTTTCTCATTGCTTTAAGTTTTTGCCCTGCCCCTCTGTTTAAGATAGGGGAAAGATAAACCTTTGCCATAACCTCAAACTCGTCTTTTTTTAAGTTCATTAACGGGGCGAGTTCCCCCCATGCATAGGTATAGGTTGAAATAGGAATATTAATTCCCCTTTCGGCAAGTTTCAATGCAAGTTCCCTCATCTTAAACCATATAGGCAGGTTGTCCCACAAAAGCCTTCTTCTTTCCCTTTTTATTGCACCTTTTCCCATATTTACCCTTGATTTTACCTCTTTGTACATTGCATTGTAGTAGTCAACCGTTTCTTTATCTCCTCTCATTTCAACAATGGGAGCCATATAGACAAACTGGTCAAAAACCGTTAAGGGGGAAGGCCTTTCTGCACATAAGTTTAATATTTCAAGCCACAACTCGGTTGCGTCTTTTGAAAGTTTGATAACATTTTTCAAATCTTTTTCCTTTAATGTTTTCCCTGCAATTCTCTCGGCAACGGGAAGAAGGGAGTTTTTTAACTGCTTCTTCACATACTCAACCTGGTGAGGCTCTATTTCATTGTAAACAAAGGGGGTGTCAATTATTACAAGTGGTATGTTCAAGTATTTTTGGAGCATTCTGTACCAGTGTAAAACAGTCTGGCATATATTTGAGCATGCAACAAGCAAATCAGGTTTAGGGAGTTTTCCTGCAGGGGTTTTCCCGCTTAAAAGTGAGCCTATGTCTGTTCTCACATAGGAGCAAACATTGTTTGATAACCCACTTTTTTCCGCAGTTTCAATTAAATCCATCTGAACCTTTCTTGCCCCGCATAAAGCCGCATGGTTTTCAGGGTATATTAAAAAGAAGCCGAGAGCCTTTAAAATCTCAATAGGTGCTCCGCTTGTTACCCATGCAACAGGCTTTACTCCCTCAACATACCTTCCCTTAAAGTAATGGGAAGAGACAAACTCTTTTGTGTATGCGGTAATTTTCAAAGGCGGGTTTAGAGGGGAGTTTTCCCCTGTTAAATGAGCAATCTTCCTTTCTCCTCTTTTTCTCTCATATCTTAAATAGGGTTTGCCTATGAAATTTGTCATTAAAAAGTATCTTGCCGCTTTTAAGAAATTCATTGCAATGTCTCCAGAAAGACCTCAAGCCTTGTTATCGCTTGTTGAGATAACTCTTGGTTTATGTCTGTATCAATGAGGATTGACTTTATACCGTTTTCCCTTAACCCCTTTCTTAAATGGGAAATGTAAAAGTACTCCTGCTCGCAGAATGTTACTATGTAAAATATCACCCCTTTTGAGTTTGTCCTTTTTGCTATTTCAAGCAAGTTTTTAAGCCTTGCTTCAACGCTGTCTCCTCTGGAAGGCTCCGGTGGGGAAAAGATAATGGATTTGGCAAGCCTGACAAAAGGGTTGCTTCCCTCAGATGGGGGATATAGCCTTCTTCCCGTTATTGCCAAATCGTCTCCCGCTACAAAGCCGTTCTTCTCGTTTATTATTGTGAAAATCTCCATAGGCTCTGGCAGAAGCCCTGAAACTATTACGGGAGTTTTTGAAATCGGCTTGTCTGTTTTATACATTAGATACACATCATTTGCAATTTCAATAAACTCTTCTGCAGGTAAAAACTCTTTTGTCCTTAATATTGAGTAAAAATTAAAGTCGTCTATATCAAGGTATTGCCTTTCGTTTAAAAGTTTTTTCAGCATTTTGTTTGCTTTCTCTTCTATATCAATGTGGCGGTGCAATTCCTCAAAATCAGGTTTTTCACCTGTAAACTCGCATAGTTGATTGTAAAGTTTTTCTATCTCTTTTGAAAGAAAGGAAATGTCAATCCTTCTCCTTTCCCTCGGTGTGTAAAAGGTTAAAACCTTTTGTTTCGGTTTAATAAAATCAAGGAAGATGCTTCCAAGCCCCTGCAATGAGTCGCAGGTGTGGGGGATAAGTATAAAGTCGCATACTTCTAAATTTCCCTGTAAGTAAAAGGCTAATATTGAATGAACTACTGAACACACATAGGTTTGGATGTGTGCTTTGCTTTCAAGTGTATTAAGTTTTGGAGGGCCCCATACTTCAACGGGGAGTATGTTGAATGCACGGAAGAGCGCTTTAGGGTAATGGTACGGGGCAACGGCAACAATTTTACCCCCTTTTGCTTTAAATTTGTATATAGTCTCCGTCCTTGTCGGGATTTTTAGCATTTCCCCTCCACTATTTGCTGAATATTCTATCATTTATCTTTATGTCGTTTCAAGTTTAATGGTTTTGTTTTATATGCTGTTTTAAGATAAAATACTAAAGAGTAGGAGGTTAAATGATAAAAAAATGGAAAGAAAAGGTAAGGAAGGCGGCTGATTCGGAATACGCTTTGATTTTTTTGTGTTTAACATCGTTTGCCGAAAGTTCTTTTTTCATTATTCCCCCTGATACTTTATTAATTCCTATGAGCTTATTTGACCCTAAAAAGTGGAAAAGATTTGCATTTTTTACCACTCTGTTTTCCGTATTAGGCGGAGTATTCGGGTATGGAATAGGTATGTTTTTATTCAACCAGGTAGCGAAACCTATTATTGATTTTTATCATTTATGGGATAAATTTGACTATGTTAAAACACTTTATGCAAACTATGATTTTTTAGTTGTCTTTGTTGCGGGGTTAACCCCTTTGCCGTACAAAGTGTTTACCATTGCGGCAGGGGTTTTTAAAATGAATTTATTAGGCTTTGTTGTGGCTTCTATTTTCGGGAGAGGAATAAGGTTTTTCATAGAGGCTTTTCTTGTTGCAAGGTTTGGAGAAGATGCGCTGGAATTTTTAGAAAAGCATTTTGTTATTGCAACTGTTTTAATTGCGTTGATTATAATTGGCGGGTTTTTAATATACTCTTACTTTTTGAGGTAAGAAATGAAAAAAAGGTTTCTTGTTAAAGTATTTGGTAGGGTTCAAGGGGTAGGTTTCAGGTACTTTACCCTTTCTAAGGCTAAGCTTTTAGGGATAAACGGCTATGTGAGAAATATGCCTGACGGAAGTGTTCTTGTTGATTGTGAAGGAGACGAGGAAAACCTTAAAATTTTTTTTGAGTATTTGAATAAAGGCCCCCGTTTTGCAAAAGTCGAAAGAATAGAGTTTAACGAAATATCCCCGGAAGGATATCACGATTTTGAAATAAAAAGATAATTGACAAAAATTGTCCCTTTCTTTTTGATTTTTTGTGTAATTTTTACATAAAAACAGTAATAAATCTTCGTAAAATCAGGCACGGATATTGCAAAAAACACAGTGAATGAAAGTTTATAAAGGAGGTCCAATGAGAGGCGAAAAGGGCTTTTCAATGATTGAATTAATGATTGCGGCGGCAATATTTGCTTTTGCCATGCTTGCAATCGCAGGTATGTCTTATACCTCGGTTTACCTTGTCAATGCTTCAAATTCAAGGTTTACTGCTACCACTATTGCCCAAAGTGTTATCGAGCAGGCAAGAAACCATGGGCAGACATGGGCAAACAATTTAAACGGTGATGTTAGATACTTTGACGAAGTAGGAAATGAAATTGACAATCAGGGTAATCAAAACGGACTTGTTTTTACAAGAATTATAAGAACACAAGCCCTTGGAACTGGAACCTTAATGAGGGTTAGGGTTTCATGGACAGAAAGAGGGGAGGTTAAAAATGTTATCCAGAGCGCCGTTATTTACTAATAAAAAAGGGTTCACTCTTATTGAGTTAATGGTCGGCATGGTAGTTGCCGTCATGGTTATGGGAATGACTTATGCTATTTTTACATCCCAATTAAAACTAACAAAAACCGAAATGAGTATAAATGATTTACAGTTAAACACTCAAACTGCTTTAAGGTATTTGTCAAAAAAGATGAGAAATTTAGGATATGGAGTTACTACAAAAATTCCTGTTCCGTCCATTATGTGGTATGACGGTGATGAAGGAACTTCTGCCGGCGGTGGAAATGGCCAAGGAGGAGGCAATAGCCCTTCATCTTCCTCTGTAAATTTCTGGCCTGACGACAATTTGCCGTATTCGGATGTGCTTGCTTTTTATTCTACAAATTTGCCGACCAGTATGACAGTTATAGATTATAATGCTAATTCTCAAGAGTTAAAATTAAAAAAACCTACGGTTTTTGACGGAACAACCGGTTCAGCAAACGGCCAGTCTCAAAACCCTTATACTGGTGGATTGCTTTTAGTTTATGATGATGCAAATGAAACATACACCGTGGTCCAAATTACCGCAATTGTAGATAATATGCCCGGTTTTACAAATATTGTTTTTAACCCCGGTTGGGGAGATAATTTAAATACCGGCCTTCCCTTTATTCCGAGTAATGCATTGTATTTAGGTGATTTTAATTTGATTTATGTTGATAATAAT
>WFPG01000117.1 GCA_015487755.1 Acidobacteriota bacterium | reverse complement strand
TTTAAATTTTCAGCCTTATCTTCTTTTCCTTTTTCTTCTCCGACTTTTTCAAAGTAATAGGAAAGATTTCCTAAAAACAACCTAAATTTTCCATTTTTTAATTCTATCACTCTGTCCGCCACCGTGTCTAAAAAATATCTATGGTGAGAAACAACTATAACGCTGCCTCTAAATTCTTTTACTGCCTTTGCAATTGACTCGGTTAATAGAATATCAAGGTGATTTGTAGGCTCGTCAAGTATTAATAAATCATACTCCCCTAACATTAAACAGGCAAGTTTTAGCCTGCTTCTCTCCCCGCCGGAAAGATACCTCACTTTGCTTTCAACCGTTTCCTCTCTAAAGTAGAAATACGCAAGGTAATTTAAAACCTCGTCCCTTTTTAAAGAAGGGTCTGAGTCCCAGAGAGTTTGAATAATAGTTTTATCTTCGTCTTTGAATTGAACATTCTGGTCAAAGTAGGCAACTTTAATGTCGGGATAAATTTTAACTTCTCCGCTAAAAGGCGGGATTTTACCGACAATTGTTTTTAAAAAAGTTGATTTCCCGCTTCCGTTTCTACCGACTATTCCGTACTTCTCCCCCCTTTGAACAAGAAGGTTGATATCTTTAATAACAGGGTGATAATATCCAACCGACAAATCTTTGCATTCAAGTATATACTTTGATTTTTTCCCGCTTTCTTTAAACCTTAAATCAATGCATATATCTCTAAACAGGTTTTTTTCTCCCAATTCAATCTTCTCTACCTTTTTCAACCTTGATTTTGCCTGCTTTGTTTTCTGGCCTGCCATGTTTCTCCTAACAAACTCCATTTCCCTTTTTATCTCTTCAACTTTACGGTTGTACTCTTTTTGAGCATGCTCGGCAAGTTCTTTTCTCTTTTCCCTGTAAAAAGAGTAATTGCCGTTAAAGAAAAAAACCTTTCCGCCGTTTATTTCAATTATTTTTGAAACAGTGTTATTCAAAAGGTATTCGTCGTGAGAAACCAAAACAAAAGCGTTTTTGCAGTTTTTTAAAAAATCTTCAAACCATTTTACGGCAAATAGATCAAGGTGGTTTGTAGGCTCGTCAAAGAGAAATAAGTCAGGGTCGGAAACAAGCACCCTTGCTAAAAAAACCCTTCTCAATTCCCCGCCGCTTAAACTATCAACACTTCTATCTTTTAAATGGCTAATTCCTATTCCCTGAATGGTATCCTCAACCTTAGCCTTATACCTATATCCGTCAATCTTTTCAAATTCATTAAATAAAGCCGCTAATTCATGAGGGCCAACAATCTTACCTTGCTCTGCTTTTTCTATTTTTTTTTCAAGTTCTATAATCTTATCATTGCCTTGATAAACAAACTGCCAGACAGAGAGGTTTCTATCAACAGACTGCATCTGTTCCACATAGCCTATTTTTAACCCTTTTTTTCTTATAATATCCCCCCCGTCTAACTCAACAAGCCCTGCAATTGCTTTTATAAGGGTAGATTTACCGCTTCCGTTTATCCCTACAAGCCCTATTTTATCTTCGTAATTTAAATTAAAGGAAAGGTTTGAAAATAAAACCTTTCCTCCAAATTGTTTATAAGCTTGATTTAAGCTTACAAGCATAAAAATTAGAACCTGATATGGTATGAGTAGGTAAACCCTACGAAATTTCTGTCATACTTACCTGTATTATCAAGTAAATCCAGATATCCTTCTTTTAAGGGGTCAAAAATATACTCTTGGCCAGTTACTTCATAATCCTTATAATTTTTGAAAAACATTGCAAACTCAAACCCGTTCCCTTCGTCAAGGTAAGACAACCCGAGCGATATCCAGAACATCTCTCCGTTTGCAACGGCAGGATGCCAGTCATCCAAAGGTATAACATCGGAACCGTACCTCATAGCACCCATAATCCTTATCTTTTTTGTTGCAATGTATTGAAGGGAAAAACCGTAAAGGCTCATATCATCCCATTTTTTAGAGTAATTTCTATCAAGAATTGAGTCGTTATTTATAGAATAATCAAAAGATAGAACATCATTATCTGAAGTGTTTACCTGTAAATAATCAATCTCTATTAGCCACCTGTTTGTAGGCCTGTAAGAAATTCCTATTCCGAATTGAGAAGGAATCTGAAATTTAGTGGTTAACGTTTCGTCAATAGTTCCGAAAAGCCTGTTAAAGGATTCCTCGGCATTTGAAAAACCGACTTCAGTAATCTGCTCAAACTTTACCGGTACATTTTTAAAATCAAAATCTTTTGAAGATTTGTAAGTTAATCCTAAAGTCCATTTAGGCAAAAAATCATACTGAATACCGGCAGTAAAGCCCGTGTCTGTTTGAGTATCGTCAATCTCTCCTTTTACTTCAAAGTAGCCTATTAAATCGTTTGTCCCGGTTATATAGTCATAATAGGGTGATTTAAAAAAATTTGAAAATTTCAGGTAAGTTGAACTGTAATCAATAGAAAAACCGATTTTTAACTTTTTTGTAACCATATATCCCAAACCTAAAGACAATTCATTTGTCCTTACTTCATACTGGCTTGCAAAAAACCTTCCGGGAAAGGAATTTTCCCACTGGTCGTTTTTAAATATAGGTGTTGTCAACCCTATTGCGAGAGTTAACCTTTCCGTTAAAGGATGGGTATAAAATATGCTTACAGGAATATTGCCTTTTTTTGCCGCATCGTACTTTGTCCCGTCTTGAGACGAATAAGATAAATTAGGTAAGATTAAAGAGGCATTTATTTCCAAATCCTGTGTTTTAACATCTGCAAGCCCGGCAGGATTGTAGTATAGGGCAATACCTGAATTTGTGGAAGCAATAACCATACCGCTTTTTGCAATACCTTCCCCACCCTGGTCAATCATATACATGTCATTTGAAAAAACAAAAATAGTGAATAATAAAAATAAACTTACACAAAATCTCTTCATTCTTTATTCTCCTTTACAATCTTTTCTGTATCTACCGCAATTATATACTCTTCATCGGTGGGAATGACAAAAACATCAACTTTTGAATTGTCTGCGCTAATCTTTCTTTCTTTTTTGCTCTTTTCATTATTTTTCTCTTCGTCAAGAACTATTCCCATAAATTCAAGCCCCTGACAAACCTTTTTTCTAACATAAGAACTGTTCTCACCTACTCCCGCAGTAAAAACAAGGGCATCTACCCCGCCTAATGCAGCCGCATAAGCCCCTACATACTTTCTAATGCGGTAGCAATAAATATCAAGAGCAAGTTTAGCCCTGTAATTGTTGTTCTGCACCTCTTCTTCAAGGTCTCTTACGTCGCTTGATATCCCTGAAATTCCTATAAGCCCGCTGTGTTTATTTAAAAGAGAATCAGCCTCTTGTTTGCTTAATTCCTGCAACTCCATAATGTAGAGTATTAAGGCGGGGTCTATATCCCCGCTTCTTGTTCCCATTACAAGCCCTTCAAGAGGGGTAAACCCCATTGAAGTATCAACAGATACGCCGTTTTTAATTGCACACATACTTGCACCGTTGCCTATATGGGCTGTAATTACTTTTAATTCTTTCAAATCTTTATCGTAAAAGTTTTTAAGCCTTGAAAAAACATACCTGTGAGAAGAACCGTGAAAGCCGTACCTTCTTATTTTGTACTTTTTGTAAAAGATATAAGGAATAGGGTAAATGTAAGAATGCTCGGGCATTGTTGAATGAAATGCGGTATCAAAAACCGCTACATGCGGTTTATCCGGTAAGACCCTTTGAGCAGCCTCAATACCCCTTAAATTAGGAGGATTGTGTAAAGGTGCCAATTTAAAGTTTTCTTTAATCCTTTCTTTAACCTCGTTTGTAATTAAGCAGGATTTCTTAAATTCTTCCCCGCCGTGAACAACCCTGTGCCCTACGGCGTCAATTGAATCGTAAGAGGTAATTACTTTTAATTCCTTATCTATCATTAGTTGCAAAATACCGTCAATTGCCATTGTGTGGTCTAAAATCTCTTTTGTTATCTTTTTGCTCTTTCCTTGAGAAGTAACAATTGAAAGAATTGATTGAGCCATTCCAATTCTTTCAACCGATCCTTTTGCAAGCTTTTCTCCCGTTGATGTGTCAATCAATTGATATTTAACCGAAGAAGAACCGCAGTTTAAAGTAAGGATTTTCATTTTGACACCCTCTTTCCTTCTTTG
>WFPG01000116.1 GCA_015487755.1 Acidobacteriota bacterium | reverse complement strand
TATTTCCCTTTTTGCCTCTTCCCTGTTCATTCTTCCCCCGTTATTTTCTTTTGTATTGATTTTACATTAAAAAATCTTGATATAAACTTGAAAATTTGAGAATGCTTTAAGTGTTTATGGAATAATCTTTAATTCTTTTAACTGGTTTTTGTAGGTTTTTCTTAAAGTTAAAAAATATTCGGTATACCTTCCCGATTTAAAATCCGGGAATGTCCATATAAAGGGTGTTATCTTGTTTTTGCCTAAAAGAAGCACTAAGTCGGCGCATATCCCGTCCCTTAAGTATATTTTATGTCCCATGTATTTTTCCGACACTAAAACAAGTTTGTACAAGTCAATGTAGCCGGGGTCTATGTTCAGCCTTCTTTTACCGTTTTCCGAGTATTTTTCTTCGTATTCAAGGCATTTCTTTTTTATTTGTACAATAAAATCCCCTTCGGTTAAATCTTTGAAAGAGAAAAACTGCCTGACAAGGTTTTCCCCCATTTCAGGTTTGTAATAATCTGTAAAGTCAAAAGAAAAAGGTTCGGAAATTGTATCAACACTTCCGAATTCTTTTGAGATTTCCTCTTTAAACTGTTCAAATAATTCATTGTTTGAATGGATTACCGAGATAAAGTTTTTTACAGGCGGAAATTTCCCTTTTCCTAAAAACATAGTTTGCTCCTCATTAAAATATTATCACAGTTTAAGAATTATAATTGTATACTTATTGGAAATTATGGTGTAAAATTTGAGAGGAATTATGAAAGATAATAATTTCTTTGGCTTAAAATTAAACAGAGAGTTTTTTATAAAGTTCAGCAGATTGATAAAAGAGAAGTCTGGTCTTTTCTTTGATTTGTCAAAAATGTATTTTCTTGAGACAAGAATAAAGAAAAGAATGCAGGAAAGGGGAATAAGGGATTTTGTCAGTTATTACAATCTGCTTAAAACAGATTACTCTGACAGGGAGTTTAAAGAATTATTAAACGAAATTACAATTCATGAAACCTCTTTTTTCAGGCTTAACCCTCAATTTCAAGCATTTTCCGATTTTGTTTTGTCTGAATTGATCGGGAAAAAAAGGGATTTAAACCAACCTTATTTAACTTTTTTAAGCGCAGGCTGTTCAACAGGGGAAGAGGCTTATTCAATAGCCATATCTGTTTTTGAAAAAATAAGAGGCATAAACAAAATTGTGGATTTTTCCGTTTTAGGGGTTGATATAAGTGTTTCGGTTATTGAAAAAGCGAGAAGGGGAGTTTATAAAGAAAGGGAATTGGAAGGAATGCCTGAAGATATACTTGCAAAGTATTTTGAAAAGGTAGGGGATAATTATAAAGTAAGGGATTTTGTAAAAGAAAAGGTTCTTTTTAAGTATGCTAATCTGTATAACGAAGAGGATATGTCCGCATTAGGTAGGTTTGATACCGTGTTTTGCAGGTATGTTTTAATTTACTTTGATGAGATGGCAAAAATGCAGGTTCTTGATAACTTATACTCTGCAATAAACCCCGGGGGATATTTAATTGTAGCCCCTTCCGAAAGTTACAATATTTCAGACAGGTTTGCTAAAGTTTCATATAAAAATTCTATTGTTTTTATGAGGCCTTTATAAAATTTTTGTTTTTCTGGTAATATTGAAGAATGAAAATAAGATATTTAACCTTGTTTCTATTTTGTTTTTCCCTTTTTGCACAAATACTTCCCCTTAAAGGGGATAGATATGATTACCTTGTGGATTTTGATAAACAAAAGGTTGTTTGCGGGGTAAAGGAGTTTTCTTTTAATTCAAAAGGTAAATACGGTTATTTTTTTGTTTTTAAAGGGGAACTTTACAGGTTTGACAGGGAAAAGTTGTTTTTAGAGGGTAAAGAGGAAAAACAAATTGCCGATTTCAAGGATACCATACTGCTCAATTCTAACCTTGTCCCCAATTCAATTCAGGATTTTATTAAAAACGGTTTTTTATTCCTTCCCACTCAAAAAGGTTTTGTTGTGTTTGCTGTGAAAAAGGAAAGGGTGCTCGGAGAGTTATTATTTGATTTTGACAAAACTGAAACCGATATGGTTTTGCCTGAAATTATTGTGAAAAAGGATTTTATCTTTCTTGTATTTTTAAAGAGAATAGAGGTTTTTAAAGGCTTTGAAAAAGTAAAAACTTTAAATATCCCTAAATGCCTATTTTTCAATGTCTCG
>WFPG01000115.1 GCA_015487755.1 Acidobacteriota bacterium | reverse complement strand
GATACAAGTTAATAAAATCTCCGCTATTTCTCTGTCGGAAGGCTCGGTGATTTTAATGTTAAAATGCCAGTCTTTTACAGGGTAAGGCTGAAAACCGAAATCAGTAAGCATTGTGGATTCATCGGTGTAAATCTTTTCCGCTTTGTCAAAGCAATTTTTTAAAATCTCTAACCTTGCACCTTGAGGGGTTGTTACCGTAACAAGGTCTTTTCTAATGACTGTCTGGTAAAAACCGCTATCATTAAGCCTTCTTACAGTGCCGCTTACAGGGATATAGGGAACCGCACAGCCTTTTTCTTTCGTTTTTTCAACTATCTCCCTAACAATTTCCTGCTTTAAAAAAGGCCTTACCCCGTCGTGAACAAGCACTGCCTTTGACTTATCCCTTTCCTTTTCATTTATAAATTCAACGGCATTTTTCACGGAAAAAAACCTCTCACTTCCCCCTTTGACAGGGAAAATGGGGAAAGAAAACCTTTCCTTTAAGGCGTCAAACTCTCTTTCAAAGCCTTCGGGATAGGTTAAAACACAGTATTCAGGCCTCACTGTTTCAAAAAAGCCCAGAGTGTGCTCAATAATTGTTTTATCCCTAATCTTCTCAAACTGCTTGGGATAAGGCTTCCCGAACCTCTTCCCTATTCCCCCTGCGGTAAGGATTAAAATGAAATTCATTAAAACACCTTTTTGGCAGTTTTCTGGAGTATGTAGTCTTTTATAAATAACGGCATGCAAGATAGGGTTTTTAAAATAAGGGAAAAGAGCCTGGGAAAGGCGTACTCTTTTTTGTTTTTGTCAATTGCGTACTCAATTTTATCAAGAGCGTAATCTAACTCCATTAAGAAAGGCATTTTAAAGGTGTTTTTTGCGGTTAACGGGGTTTTTATAAAGCCCGGCATTATGTTTATCACCTTTACATTGTGGAGTGCCGCTAAATTTCTCAATGATTCGCAGTAAGAGTTTAAAGCCCTTTTTGTTGAAGAGTAAGCGGCGGAAGAGGGGGAAGCGATTATTGAAGCAAGGGAAGATATTACAACAACCTTTCCCTTTTTCTCTTCAATCATCTTTTTTAAAATCGGCTCAACAAAAGCGTGAACACCTAAAACATTTAAGTCAAAGGTTTTTTTAAAAGATTTAAAGTCAGGCACCTCTAAACCGTGGCCTAAAGAGGTGCCCGCATTTGCTATTGCAATGTCAATAAAGTTTTTTTCAAGTATGTCTTTCAAAATTTTTTGAAAGTTATCAAAATCTGTAATATCAATTGGATAAATATTTACCCTGTCAGGGGCAAGGGATTTTAACTCTTCAAGTTTTTCCCTTCTCCTTGCAAAGAGAAAAAGGTTATGCCCTTTCTCAATATACCTTTTTGCAAGCCCGTATCCTATTCCACTTGAAGCCCCGGTTATGGCAATATTTATCCCATTACTTCAACCTTTCAAGGTTTTGTTTCAATACCTGGTATTTCTCCTTTAATTCATTATATATGTTTCTGTTTTTCTCAACAACCTCTTTTGGCGCCCTTGCAAGAAACTGTTCGTTGTTGAGTTTTTTCTCAACCTTTTCAATTTCTTTTTCAATCTTTGCAAGTTCCTTTTCAATTCTTTGCCTTTCCGCTTCTTTGTCTAAAAGGTTTTCAAGGGATACCCCGATTTCGGTGCCCTTTGATGCCGCTTTTGAATACATTTTCTCTTCGTCAAATTTTTCAACGCATTTAAGTTTATCAGCGTTTACGAGAAGGGAAATCAAATCCCTCTCCCTCTCAATCAAAGATTTAATCTTGTCGTTTAAGGGTATAAGTTCAACCTCAATCTTTTTTGAAGGGGGTATTTTCTTCTCCGTTCTAATTCCCCTGATTTTTGAGATCAACTCCTGCAATGTTTCAAACTCTCTTTCCGCTACCTTGTCAACCCAATCCTGCCTGAAGACAGGGAATTGCTCTATTGCAATGCTCTCTTTGTGCCCGGGGAGTTTCTGGTAAAGTTCTTCGGTAATGTAAGGCATAAAGGGGTGGAGCAATTTCAACACCCTTGTCAAAACAAGGACAAGGAGTTTTTTAACATTTTCTTCCCCTTTTAAAAGCCTTTTCTTTGTGCTTTCTATGTACCAGTCGCAGAAGTCATGCCATAAGAAGTGGTAAAGTGTATTAGCAGCCTCGTGAAACCTGAATTTGTCTATGTTTTCGTCAACATTTGCAATTGCCTTGGTAAGTTTTGAGAGTATCCACTTATCCGCAAGGGTAAGGTTTTTGTAATCAACCGTTGAAGCGTCAACGCTTTCGTCTATGTTCATTAAAACAAACCTTGTGGCATTCCATATTTTATTGCAGAAAGCCCTGTATCCCTCAAGCCTTTCCTCTGAAAGGGAAATGTCCGTTCCCGGAACAGCCATAATTGAAAGGGTAAACCTTAAAGCGTCGGTGCCAAACTTCTCCATAACCTCTAACGGGTCAATTACATTGCCCTTTGACTTTGACATCTTCTGCCCGTGTGCGTCCCTTACCAGTGCGTTAAAGTAAACTGTGTAAAAGGGAACATCCCCCATAAACTTCAAGCCCATCATTATCATTCTTGCTACCCAGAAAAACAGGATGTCAAAGCCTGTTAAGAGAACGCTTGTAGGATAAAAAGTCTTTAAATCCTCTGTTTCCTCAGGCCAGCCAAGTGTTGAAAAAGGCCATAAGGCTGAAGAAAACCAAGTATCAAGGACATCCTTTTCCTGCTCAATATTCTTTGAACCGCACTTTTCACACTTATCAGGGTCTATTTCGGCAACCGTTGTATGGCCGCAGTCTTTGCAGTACCATGCGGGTATTCTGTGCCCCCACCACAACTGCCTTGATATGCACCAATCGTGGATATTCCTCATCCATTCGTAATAGGTCTTCTTCCACTTTTCAGGGACAAATTTAATCTTATCCTCTTCCACAACCTTTAAGGCAGGCTCTGCAAGAGGCTTTATCTTTACAAACCATTGGGTTGAAACGGCAGGCTCAATAATTGTGGAACACCTGTCGCATTCCCCAACTGCGTGTTTATGAGGCTCAATCTTTAAGAGAAGGCCTAATTCTTCCATCTTTTCAACAACTTTTTTCCTTGCCTCAAACCTGTCCATTCCCTTGAACTCTTCTCCAGCGGCATCAGTCATTTTCCCGTGCTTATCTATTACCTCAACAATGCCTAAATTGTGCCTTAAACCGCATTCGTAATCGTTAGGGTCATGAGCGGGGGTTACCTTTACGCAGCCTGTTCCGAACTCTTTGTCAACAAAATCGTCTGCAACAACAGGAACTTCCCTGTTTACAATGGGGATAATAACCGTTTTGCCTATTAAGTCTTTATACCTTTCGTCTTCAGGGTGCACCGCAACCGCAGTATCCCCAAGCATTGTTTCAGGCCTTGTGGTAGCAACCACAACATACCTGTCTTTTTCCCCTTTAACAGGGTATTTGAAGTACCAGAGTTTCCCGTCTCTGTCTTTATGCTTAACCTCTAAATCCGAAATAGCGGTTTCACATCTGGGGCACCAGTTTACAATCATACTACCTTTATAGATTAAACCTTCTTTGTAAAGGGTAACAAATACCTTTCTAACAGCCTTTGAAAGCCCGGGGTCAAGGGTAAAACGAAATCTTGTCCAGTCAACGGAGCAGCCTAACTTCCTCAACTGATTTTTAATTGCGTCTTCATTCTCCTCTTTCCACTGCCATACCCTTTTTTCAAACTCTTCCCTTCCCAAATCCTTTCTTGTCTTGCCCTCTTTTGCTAATTGTTTTTCAACAACATTCTGGGTTGCAATGCCTGCATGGTCAACACCGGGAAGCCAGAGTGTGTTAAACCCCTTCATTCTTTTATATCTAACAATAACATCGTGAAGGGTATATACAAGGGCATGCCCCATGTGAAGGTTGCCTGTTATATTAGGCGGCGGGATAACAACCGAAAAAGGCGGCTTGTCGTTTTTTGCATCGGCAACAAAGTAGCCCCTTTCTTCCCACATCTCATACCATTTCTTCTCTGCCTCTTTGTGATTGTAAGCCTTGTCAATTAAAATTTTACCCATTTTATCACCCCGTAATTTCTTCTTTCTGTTTTAAAACAACCATTGCTTCAATTATCATCCATACTTCAAGTATAAAAACCGCAATGCCTATCAAGAGTAAAAGTATATTATGCTTCTTAAAAAAATCAAGGATATTGTACAACATTGCAAACCCTGTCATTAAAACCATAAAAGCCATAGGGATTGCAACATAGAAGAGAGGTGCTTTCTTTTTCTTTAAATAAACTGTGATAATGAGCAGGGCAAGGCCTGCAAGCAACTGGTTTACAGAGCCGAAAAGAGGCCACAAAATCAAAGCCCCCTTGCCCCCTTTGTTTGAAAAAGCAAGCAAAGCGGCTGTTGCAACAGCAATAAATGTGGCAACATACTTGTTTGCAAGAGGCTTAACCTTGTAATCTAAAGCAAGTTCGGAAATTACATACCTTTGAATCCTTGCGGCAGTGTCCAGAGTGGTATTTGCAAAGGAAACAAGGAATACCCCTAAAATTGTAGCAGAGAGGTTTTTAGGTATTCCCAACTTTTCAATCATATTTACAGCACCTGTCACAAAAGCGGAAAGTTTTGCCCCCAAACCTTTTAAAGTAGTCCATGAAAGGTAATGGTGCATATAAGCCGCTTTGCCTGTTAAAACAATACCGTCTGAACCGCTTGTGCCGAGCCCTATTCCCGCAACACAGGCAACAATTACTAAAGTTGCAAGAAAGCCTTCAGCAAGCATACCGCCGTATCCTATAAAAACAGCATCACTTTCCTTTTCTATCTGCTTTGATGTTGTTCCAGAGGCAACCAATGAGTGAAACCCTGAAATAGCCCCGCAGGCAATAATTATGAAAAGAAAGGGGAATATAGGGGGAGCGCCCTGCGGGTGCAACCTCAATGCAGGGGCAACAATTTTAGGATGTGCAACAAAAACAGCAAGAGCCATTAAAACAAGTATTAAAATTAACTGCAATGCGTTTATAAAATCCCTCGGCTGCAAAAGAACCCATACAGGCAGAACAGAAGCAATAAAGCAGTAAATAAAGAGAATTATCATCCACACTTCCTGCCCGGTTAAACCGAACATTGAGGGCATTTTAATCGGATAGTATGTTCCGAAATAGATTGTTAAATACATAAGGATAATGGCAATAATTGAAGCAACATAAATATTTCCGTTTTTCTTATAAACATAGTATCCCACACCCATTGAGATAGGGATTTGCAACCAGACAGGCAAAACAGAGCCGGGATACATTGTAAACAAAATAGCGATTATTAAGGCAAAAACAGCAATCACCATCCACAATTCAAAGAAAATAATAAACAAAAACAAAAGCCTTGTTCTTCTGTTTACCAGCCTTGTGGTAATCTCCCCGATTGAATAGCCTTTATTCCTCATTGAAACAACAATAGAGCCTAAATCGTGGATAGCACCCATAAAGATAGAGCCTAAAATAACCCACAGCAATGCGGGGATAACCCCCCATATAACCGCTATGGTTGGCCCTACAATTGGGCCTAAGCCTGCAATTGAGGTAAAGTGGTGTCCGAAAAGCACCTCTTTTTTTGTAGGGATATAGTCTATGTTGTCCTGTAAATAATGAGCGGGGGTAATGTTTTCATTGTTTAAGCCGAAGAGTTTTTTTCCTAAAAACTTTCCATAGAGATTGTAAGCGATAATATAAAGAATAAATGTGAGGGCAACAATGGCAATTGAATTCATTTCTCCCCTCCTTCGCAAACTGGTTTTATTTTACTTTATCAAACCAAAATAATAAAGGGAAAGGTGAACGGTGAAAAAGTGAACGGTGAAGGAAAAATTCTTGATTTTAGATTTTGGATGATAAATGCTTGATTGAGGAATGAAACCCTCTTTTAAATCTATAAGATACATTTCCACAATCCAGAATCTAAAATTTTCTAATTTATAATCTCTTTTATGATTGTATCAACCTATATCAGAACGGGACAAGGGACACAATGTCCCGTCCTGATATAGGTTGACACGAAAAACCTAAAATCAGGAGGGAAAATGAAAAAGACCTACATTC